>JACQUI010000127.1 GCA_016210395.1 Chloroflexota bacterium
CTATCCCACCCACCAACAGGTCTCAGACGTTCAACTGAGCGACGTCTATCTCACACGCGACTCGTTCCATGGCGAATGGAACTACACCATCAACCCTCGTCAAAGGCTCACATCTGTTCCAGTTATTTCGTCATGACGCCTAAGACCCGGAGACCGGCTCCTTCGAGCCCGCGCAGTTGGCCCCGAGGATAAAGAGCTTGCAGGAGAAGAAGGCCCAGCTTGAGGTCGCGCGAGAGGAGGCCCAGGTCAAGCTGTTGAGCGGGGAAGTGCGCCTTGCCGACCCTGATGTGGTCAGCAAGCACGTAAACGACCTTCGGGCCTTGCTAGAGCAGTCCTCCATCATGGAGCAGAGGGCGGTGCTGCGGTCGTTCGTCCAGCGGGTGGAGGTGACCAAGGACGAGGTTAGGGTGGTGTACGTTCCACCAGTAAGCGCGGCCCTGAAGCGTAACGGGTTCACCGATGGGGACGGAGTTCTGCCAGTAATAGGAATTGGCTCCCCGCGTGGGGGGAAAACTCGAACTTTTCTTCGCTTCAGCGTTCTGGCCAAGGTCCGCTTCTACGCCAAGCGGAGC
The DNA here is from genome assembly GCA_016210395.1 of Chloroflexota bacterium. Classification (GTDB taxonomy): domain Bacteria; phylum Chloroflexota; class Dehalococcoidia; order Lucifugimonadales; family JACPCL1; genus JACPCL1. The sequence goes on from JACQUI010000127.1 coordinate 573, forward strand.
CCAGAGACCGGCTACCGCTTCCTGACTGGCGGCTCCTCGCGGGAGATTCTTGCAGCCCTCGCGCCGGAATCCCACCTGCAAAAAGCGGAGCGCCGCAACCCGCTCGCCCTCGCGGAGGAGTGGCAGCAGCTACTCGATACCGGCCAGGTTGGATCAAGGGCGGCGCTTGCCAGGAAGCTGGGCGTAAGCCGGGCACATGTGACCCAGACGCTCCGGCTCCTTGGGCCCCAGCGTTCAGGACGCCATCCTTTCGTTGGGTGACTCCATCGTGGGACGACAACTTGGGATGCATACGCTCTGCGCCCTGCCGAAGTTACCAGTGTCTGAGCAGGAACGCTGGATGGCAGGTTTGCCCCATGCTGCTGTTGTCGCCTTATGGCATCTCAGCTACCGGTCTTCGGTAAGTCGGCGGCGCGCACAGCGCGCATCACCTCCCGAAAGACCTCATCGAACGGCGGCAGCTTGCTCATCTGCTGAGTAAGGCGAGCCGTCCAAAGCCGCCGCAGGTGGTCTTCCTTGGCTGCGACCGCCTGCTCGATGCCCACGGCAGCACGTTGCCGCAACGCCAGCTTGGCGTCAAGCTCGGCGTGCAGCTCCGCGATGCGTACATCGGTGACATCCAGCAGGTACCAGAGGTCGTACAAGTCCCGTGGTTCGTTGCGCGCGCGATCACTCAACGCGAGCAGCTTCTCAACCACGATCTCCTCGATGGAGTAGACCTTCACGCTCGGCCCTTCCGGCAGGTCATCGAACCGGTCGTAGGTGCGTAGGACCGGACGATCCTGGAGCGGGAAGCACAGGACTTCACTGATCGTGATATCACCTTCACGTCGCTGGCAGCCGGCAACGGGCCCTGATAGCGTAGGTAGAATGTGTGATTGTTCTGGTGGCCGTGACGGTCCTCGCGGTCGAACGCTATGCGCAGTCCACAGGCGGCTTCGACCGCGGCGAAGATGTCGTTCAGTCCGGCCAGGATTTCGTCGAAGGAGGTTGGATGAATCAGGGTGAAGTCAAGGTCCTCCGAGAACCGGTAGTCTGGGAACCAGCAACGCCGCAGTGCGGTGCCTCCTTTGAACGCCAGGACATCGCGCAGCCGATGCCCCGCCAGCCCCGTGAGGAACCAGGCCAGCACGTAGTCCCGCTCGATGACGGCCTCGGGGATGCGGCGCCCGTCGGCGCTCACTAGCATGTTCGAGATCAGGGATAGGTTGCGCTGGGGAATCATCAGCCGAACCTCACGGCGTCAAGCTCTTCAGGGGTCACATTGAGCCGCAAGCGCCAGCGTGAGAGGAATCGGCCTTCGGCGGGAAGCAGCGGGTCGAAGCGCTGGTAGGTCGCGGTCAACGTCTCCCGTAGCGCTTCCAGGGTCGCCGCATTGGCCAGGTCGTAGTGCTCCAGCAGGTAGCCAAGGCGGCGCGCCACGGCGCCCACGCCGAGGCGGCGGGCATACTCCACCAATCGCTTCGCGTCGAGTTCGGCCCGCTTCATCCACATGCCCTTGGCGACCTCCGTGATGCCGCCCACAAACTCCGGGTGCCGCAGGCCGTCGATGATGGTGCGATCCAGATCGCTGATCATCACGGCGCGTTCCTTGTCGATCCATTGCTTCGTGACGCCGAACACCTGCTCCGGTGTGATGTGGATGAACCGGAGGTCATAGCCGCCCACGGTTTGCGGGCGTACCCGCCGGGTGCAGGATATGTATACCGTGAGGTGCGCTTGAGTCACCATGCGGTGTAGCTCGAAAGCGGTGCCGTGCGAGAGGAAATAAGAGGCATCGCCCGCGATCTCACGCGCGATCAGGTAGGGACTATCGACGTGCTCGGTGGCCCGTCCCAGTTCGAAAGGCACGAGGTTATACAGGCCAGGCTTGAGCCGGGTCACCAGACCACGTTGCCTAGCCTTGTGCACCAGATTGCGGGCTGCTTCTGGCGACAGGCCGGTGATGGCACGCACGTCCGCCAGGGTGAACGTGGACTTCCGGAGCTCGTTCAGCTCGGTGACGAGCTGCGCTGATCGTGCCCCCAGGGTCTTGGTGTGATACCTTTCGCTCAATCCGACGCTCCAGGGAATACGGCCTGCGCAGACAATATAACATCAATGATACTGGACGGCAAGACCGCATCCTATCCAGACACGAATCGTGCGTATAATATGATCTCTCTTCGGCGAGGGCAGCGAATGGGTTGAGAGGATGAAGGGATCGGTCGAAGTAAGGAGGCATGCCCTTACCACGGCGTAGTCCTCCTGCCTCCTGGCGACGTGGTCCAGGCCCTGCCCAAGGGACCAACCGTTTCCAGCGCCCCCGGATGGTAGAGGCTACCCTGGAAGCGCCAGTCTGCACGCTGCTGGGATAGCAGTCAGGCCGGATTCGAGCGAGAGGGAAGGACCGGGAAGGATCCGAACTCCCAGCAAGCTGGCCGTGGCCAGTAAAACGGGATCGTGTGGGTGTCAGCCTTTGTGAGGCGCCAGGCCTCAGAACGTGGCCGTCATGCGGCGGAGAGGCGGAAATTGCTTGCAAGAAAACGCTGGCTCCCCGCGTGGGGGAAAACCCGAACGTTTCTCCGGTTCGGCGTTCTGGCTAAGGTCCGCTTCTACACCAAGCGAAGCCCAGAAACCGGCTATCGCTTTCTCGCCGTCGGCTCCTCGCGGGAGGTTCTTGAAGCCCTCGCGCCGGAATGCCATCAGCAGAAGACAGAGCGCCGCAACCCAGTCGCCCTCGCAGACGAATGGCAGCATCCCCTCGATACCGGCGAGGTCGGATCAAGGGCGGCGCTTGCCAGGCGGCTGGGCGTGAGCCGGGCGTATGTGTCCCAAACCCTACGGCTGCTGCACATGTCCCCAGAGGCGCAGCAGACGATCCTGGCCTGGGGCGATCCAGTAGCGGGAAGGCACGTGGGATTGCACACCCTACGCGCCCTCGCGAGCCTGCCCCTGGTGGAGCAGGAACGGAAGGTGGCGGCGTTGCCCAAGGGATCACCAGCGGCCGATGTGAGGGCAGATGCATCTACCATTCTGAACCAGCCCAGCTTCCTCACGGTCCAGAGACCTCGTTGAGCCGCCACTGCCGTTGTCCTTGGTCCCACTGCGCCTTCTCGGGGACAGTCCGGGACAGCACCCGGTCCACGAATGCTTTTGCCTGCTCGTACCCAGCGGCGACATCCGGATCAAGGCCGACTTCGCCTGCCATCCTGCGATAGGGGACACGCCACTGCGCTGGCGGGGGAGGAAGCGACGAAGGGATCTCATGGGTTGCCCGAGCACCGAACGTGGACTCCAGGGCCCGCCGCAAGCGACCGGCCTGGAAGGAAAACAGGGATGCGATCAAGACCAGGTCGACGAGGTCCTTGACCCGCGTGCTCGCCATCCCGCCGGCGTACCTCCGCGTGTAGGCATGGACTTTCTCGGCAATGTGTTCCTCAAGAGGCAAGGCCGGCACTTGGGCCGGAGGGATGTCCGCGAAACCCAGCAGATCGGGGCCTCGGACCATCTCCGGAGCGGCGACAGCGTCTCCGAAGCCGACGTCCACCGTGACGTCTTCGAAGCGACGTCCTGCAAGCTGCGTCGCGACGTGATAGCGTACGGCTGCGCCCTCCATGGCCTCATCGAGACGCCCCGTTCGCTCGATGATGAACGTGAAGTAGTCACCAAGGTCCAACGACTCGCCGCAAGGAAGTCGGCGGTCGCTGCGTCTTCATCGTCCTGGCGACCGAGATCCATGTCCTTCGTCGTCCGGAACTGGGGTCCCACCCGGAAGTGCAGCGCCACGGCGCCCTTGAGAATCCATCGATCAGGGGCCACCACCATAAGCCGGGCCATGAGGCGATCGAAGACGACCAGCTTGCGCAGCCGTACCAGTGGAACGCCCGTCTGCCGGGCCAGCGTCACCAGCCGCTGTTCCAGGGCGGTACGGAATGCGCTGGCCGTCGCATACCTCACCGGCCCACCTTCCTTAGGGCATCCGCGGTGAGCGTGGCGACGCGCCGCCCGCGCTCACCCGCCTGGCGCCGGAGTTGTTGCGCCGTGGCAAGCCCGCGCTCCACTGCCTGGGCAACGGCCGTCTCTATCTGCTCAGGCGCCGTTCCAGCCTCGGCGGCGTCGAGGATGCTGCGTGTAGCCGAGGTGACCGACACCCCATCGCGCACGACCAGGTCTTCCTGATGGAACAGCCTGGAGGTGGTGTGGACTTTGACATTCGGTAGCTGCGCAGGATGGCGTCGGGAGCGTGGGACGGAGAGGTGGACCATGTCTGGGATGATGTCGCTGAGCCCAAGCATGTCCAGGGCGCTCTCGTGGGACACAACGGCAACGTCCTTGCCGACGGCCAGCCAAGCAGCCATGACCTCCTCGCGAGGAGATGAAGGGTACTCCCGGAGTCGATAGAGACCACGACGGACGCGAGTGAAGCGTCCGGACTTGGCGTGATGCGAGAGGAGCGCCCAACTAAACCCACAGGAACGAGCTTGCTCCGCCGTGAAGTAGCCTCCCTGCTCTGATGCAAGGTCAAAGAGCCCGGAACGGTTTGGCTTCGGCACAGTCGGCGTCGCGTGGGCTTGTCTTCTTACGTCGTGTCATACATCAAATAATACTTGATGAAAGGGTGACGCACCAGTGTAAGTGCGCGCTGCAACCTATCAGGACGGAGCTCGATATTGGAAATGGCGGAGGGCCTCCTGTCGGGCTCGCCTCTGATTGGATCCGGTACCCCATGGCCAGGTATCCCTTGCAACGCTTCTCGTACATCCGCGCGAGAAGGGGCACGTCAGATCCACATAATCGTAGACGTGTACCTCGCGCTTGCCCGGGTGCTCCCGCTGGATGCGCCCCGCGTACTGGCGGAGCGTGCCCCGCCAGGAGATCGGCAGTGCTAGCAGCAAGGTGTCCAGGCAAGGGTGGTCGAACCTCTCGCCTGCATCGCGTCCGGTGGTAAGGATTACACACGACTCCCCAGCCGGGATTGAGTGCAGGCGCTCGGCAATTGCTTTCCATTGCTTTGCTCCCATGGCGCCGTGGAGCACCACGATGTGGTCGGCCTGGCCCTCCAGTGCTCGGCAGTGATCAGGGCATTGCGCTCTGGTGCCACTGCCAAGGCTGCATAGACACTCTGGATGCTGGGGGCGTCGACGCTCTCAGACAGTATGAGTCTCTGTGGCGGGAGGCGATGACGATTAGGTAGTCGGAGCAGCCTCCATTTGTGCCAGGACCGCCTTGTTGAGCGCACGGGTGAAGAAGATCATCTTCTCCAAAATGCCGAGAGCGAAGACGAACTCGTTCTGTAGTATCGGGAAAGCGTGGGGTTCCTGAACCAGGAGTCGAACGTGGCTTTCTTCCCGGCATTGGCGTGAGCGAGTCCCCCGTACAGGAACGTGTCAAAGACAACACGCGACGTTAGAGTTGTGCCGTTGAGCGAGATCGGCGTAGCACTGTCCAAACCGGCGTTGGTCTTGGAGCGGGCATCGTTGAACTTGTCAGTCAATTCTTTCGTGACCGGGAGAACAGAGTAGACATCGGCCATATTCCTGAACGAGATCGTCTCGTTGTCCTGTACGAAGAACCGCATCGTGAGGACAAAGGCGTCAATTGCCTCTTCATCTGGGCCATGTCGAAAAGCTTGGGCAGGTTGACCGAGCGAACCTCAGATGTCTGGACATGTAGCCGTCACGGGGACACCTCAGAATGGTGCATCGCGACCTGGTAGGTCACGGGGAGATCCGTCCCCGGGAAGGGAGCGCCGAGCTGGTTGAGGTCGGCGCAGAGGCCACGTAAGGCC
>JACQUI010000128.1 GCA_016210395.1 Chloroflexota bacterium
AGGCCTGTGCCGATGAAGACAAACCGCTTATGTAGAAAAGTAACGTTGCAACGGCCTTCGCCTTAGGTTCTTCGCCTGACTACCGTCATGGCTCAGAATGACAAACGCCACTATTTTCGTTTGTCCAGGGCCAGCGCCCGGTCCACGGATTCGTAGCCCCGGTAGTCTATGAGCTGGTAGAGAGCGCTGCGGGTCTGCATGCCCTCCAGCAGGCCTTTCTGTGTGCCGGTCTGCATGATGTCCGACAGCGCGCGCTCCACCGCGCCTGCGGCGACCCGCAGCGCCGTGACGGGGTAGATCACGATCTTGTAGCCGATGGCGGCGAAACGCTGTGCCGGCAGGTAGGGCGTCTTGCCGAACTCCGTCATGTTGGCCAGCAGATGGCCGCCCACCGCCTTGGCGAACGCCTCGAACTCCTGCTCCGACTCCAGGGCCTCGGGAAAGATGATGTCCGCGCCTGCCTGCTTGTAGAGCCGCGCGCGGCGGATTGCCTCATCCATGCCCAGGATGCTGCGGGCGTCGGTCCTTGCCACGATCAGCAGGTGCTTGCGGGCGCGGGCCGCGGCAGCCACTTTCTCCGCCATGCGCTCCGCCGGCACGACCTCCTTGTTTTCCAGGTGGCCGCACCGTTTGGGCATGACCTGGTCCTCTAGCTGGATTGCCCCTGCGCCTGCCTCTTCAAGCTCCTTGACGGCGCGCATCACGTTCAGCGCCTCGCCAAAGCCCGTGTCTGCATCGCAGATAACGGGCAGCCCAGTGGAGCGGGCCAGCCAGCGCACCTCCCGCGCCAGCTCGTCCACGGTGAACACGCCCACGTCCGGCAGGGCAAGGCTGGCGGAGAAAGCGGCGCCTGATAGATACAGGGCCTTGAACCCCACCTTGCGAGCGATCAGCCCCACCAGGGGGTTGAACGCCCCGGGGACCATGAGCACCTCTTCCGTCTCCAGCAGGCGGGCCAGCCGCACGCCGGCGGGCTCGGCAGGGGAATCTTCCAAGAGCCAGGTCATGTCGCCTTCCTCCTTGTGGCCGCGCCGCCCTTGGTGATGCGGATCGCCCGTACCAGGCCGCTCACGTCCGGCTGCTCTTCCAGGCGCCATGCCAGGTCCAGCACCGTGCGGGCCTGCGCCTCGGTGAAGCGGCGGCCCACGTTGGCCAGGAACTTCTGCTCCAAAGCAGCGTCGGACATGGGGTTCCGGGCGTGGCCCAGGGGGTAGCGCACCTCTTTGGCCACTTCTCTTCCTTCACTGGTGACGACGCCGATCCTGTTGGGGATGCCCTCGGGATAGCCCCTGGTCAGGTCATCGTCCTCTGCCAGCTTTGTGCGCTGGAGCAGCGATGCAACGCGGGGGTCTGCCAGCATGGCGGGCGTGTACGACTCCTGCGTCACCTGGCCGTCCAGCAGCGCCACCGCCACGATGTACTGGAGGGAGTGGTCCGCCGTTTCCCGCGTCTTGGGCGCCCACTTCTCGGGGTCTTTGGCGATGATCTCGTAGGAGGCCTTGAATGTGTCTATGCGCACCTGCCGGATGCCATCGCCCCCGCCGATGGCCTTGCGGACCTGAAGGGCCGCTTCGACCGCGCTCTGGGCATGGTACTCCACGGGCCAGAACTTGATGTAGGCGTCGCTGATCCGGGTAGGCGGGGCCATGTTCTGGAGCGACTTCAGGGCCTCATTCTTGAAGGGAGTCCCACCCAGGAGCTGGTGGAAGAACCCCATCTCGCCCTCGAAGGGCTGGAATGGCCCGGTCATGCCCTTGGCTGCCAGGAGCGCGCCGAAGATGCCGTGCCTGGCGGAGTTGGCGGCGGCGGCCCCTTTCCACATAGACAGTTCGCCGGCCCGCGTCTGGCGCATGGCCGCGTGGGGCACGATTGCGATAGAGATGGCCTGCTCAGTCGCTTCCTGAGATAGCCCCAGCAGACGCCCCGCGCCTGCGGCCTCGGCGATGCCGATGTAGTTGACGTGGTCCCACTGGTGCGCGCGCAGGCTGGCGGCGTCGCACAGGTTCATGGAAATTTCGTATCCGGCGGCGATGGCAGGGATCAGCTCTTTGGGGCCTTTGCCTGCCCACTCCGCCAGGGCCATGAGCCCGGGGATAAGGTCGCTGGGGTGCAGCGGCTCCTGAGACAGGTACGTGTCGTTGAAGTCCAGGTAGCGGACCATGAGGCCGCTGGCGAACGCCGCCACCTCCGGGTTGACCCGCGCCGCCGTGCCCCAGACGGTGGCGGCGCGGCTGTTGCCCCGGTAGGCGTAGTCCTGCGCGTAGGCCCGCGCCGCCACGGGCGCGTCCTCGTCAAAGGCGGCGATGGCGACGCCGATGCTGTCAATGATGCGGCGCTTCACCTCATGCACCGTGGCCGGCGGAAGGGTCTCCCAACGGGTGTTGCGAGCGTACTGGGCGAAGAGGCGGCTATAGGTGTCGGTGGAGGCCATGCACACGCTCCCTCTGAGGTTTCGTTGCGGGACACCCCTGGTCTGCCTACCCCTGCCTTTGCCTTTTGCCCTCTCGCCAAGGGGGAGGAGGGAGTTCCTTCCACCCTTGCGGGGGAAGGCCAGGATAGGGGGCAAGCGCTCTAGCCGAATGCTACTCCCTGGCGGGCAGCGCGCACAAGGCGAATGCCCTACGTTTCCCCAGCCTCCAGCGCGCCATAGCACGCCGCCATGATGCTGGATACGTCTATACCGTATTCGCGGTAGAGGTCGTCCCTGGCCCCGGACTGCCCAAACTGCGATACGCCCAGGGGCAGGGCGAATGTCCCCAGGGCGCTGCCGATCCACGCCAGCGAATGGGGGTGGCCGTCCGCGACAGTCACCACGGGCGCTCTGCGCTCCGGTTGGGAGAGAATATCGCTCAGGAACGGCGGCGCGCCCCCACGTCCGGAGCCAACGCCGGCGCACCATTGCTGGTAGCGTTGGAACAGCCGCCCGGCGGAGGTGACGTTGACGACGTTGGCGAACACGCCCTCCTTTGCCAGCAAGCGGCTCGCCTCAACGGCCTCGGGGACCATGACACCCGTTGCGAAGATGTGCACGGCGTTCTCCCCTGGCCGGTAGCCCTGTGTATCCCGCACGTCCACGAGCCTGTAGCCGCCGCTGAGCACCTGCTGCCGCAGGCTCTCCCGCGCGGAAACGTCGGCTGTGTCGGGGAACAGCCCCTGGTCAACGTCCTTGGTGGACAGGCGCAGATAGGTGGAGGCTTCCCGGCGTCGGACCATGTCGAGGCCCCAGAACAGGACCCACTCCAGCTCCTGGGCGAAGCAGGGCTCGTAGGCCCATATCCCCGGCATCTCGATGCCAATGGACGGCGTCAGGAAGGACTGGTGGAGGCCGCCCTCCGGGCTGAGGGTGATGCCGGAAGGCGTGCCCACGACAATGAACCTGGACCCAACGTACGCGCCGTAGAGGAACGACTCCAGGGCGCGGCAGACGAAGGGGTCGTACAGCGTGCCGATGGGGAAGACAAGCTCCCCCTGGGTCTCGGCGGAGACGCCAAGCTGGCCGAGGAGCAAAAACAGGTCGCTTTCGGAGATGCCAAGCTCAATGTGGTGGCCCTGGGGCGATTCCTTCCATTGCACCAGGCGGGAGGCTGCGCCCTGGGGCAACGGGTCCTTTTCCTGCCGGCTCCACACGCCCATCCTGCTGATCCAGCCGCCCAGGTTGGTGGACGTTGCCACGTCCGGGCTGACGGTGACGATGCGCTCCGCAAGGCGTGGGTCTTCCCTGGCGAGGTCGGCAAGGACCAGCCCGAAGGCCTGCTGTGTGGACATGCTCCCTTTGAAGGCACGGCCCAGGGAGGTGGGCGCCTTGATCTCAGCCGGTGGGGCTTTGGGCGCGGACGCGGAGCGAAGCGATCTGCCGCGCTCCGCGCACAGACGGCCCGCTTCAGAGTCCGGCCCAAAGGTGGCCCACGTCTCTTCCTCGGCGACGCCGAGGCTCTGTCGCAGCCTGCTCATGTCTTCTGCGTTCAGGACGATGGAGTGGTTTTCGGGGTCACCCTCCATGGGCGTGCGCCAGCCCTTGAGGGTGTAGGCGAAGACCACGCACGGCCCCGGGCCGGAGCCGGCATCGGCGAAGGCGCGACGGAGCACGGAGAAGTCGTGCCCGCCCAGGTCGCCGAACAGCTCCTTGAGCGTTGCAGGCTCTCGCCCCTGGATGAAACGCCTGAGGCCATCGGGGTCCTGCGACCAGTTGGGCAGGATGTCGGCGAGGGCGGTGGGAGAGAGGCGGAGCAGGGGCTGATAGACGTCATTGGGCATTTCATCAATGCAGTCCCGCAGGAGCAGGCCGCCCGGCTCGGTGAACGCCGCTTCCAGCTTTGCGCCGTACTTGGCGTCAATCACACGCCAGCCGTTGGCGGCAAACATCTTTCGCCAGGTCTGGACGCGGATGCCGGGGATGACCCTGTCCAGGCTCTGGCGGTTCAGGTCGACCACCCACAAGACGTTCGCCCCGCCTTGCAGGACCGGCTCGGTGATGGCCTCCCAGATAGAGCCTTCGTCAAGCTCGCCGTCGCCGACCAGCGAGATGTAGCGCGGCGGGTGGGCGGACGTGCCCTTGAAGTGGGAACGAACGTACTGCTCAGCGACCTCTGCGAAGTTGGGAGCGATGGAGCCGAGGCCCACGGAGCCGGTGGAGAAGTCCACAGGGTCGGGGTCCTTTGTCCTGCTGGGATAGGACTGGAGGCCGTGGAACTCCCGAAGGGTCTTCAGGTAGCGTCCGTCAAGATTGCCCAGGAGGTACTGGATGGCATGGAAGACGGGGGAGGCATGGGGCTTGATGGAGATGCGGTCTCCGGGCCCCATGAACTCGAAGAAGAGCGAGGTGAGAACCGTAACCACAGAGGCGCTGGAGGCCTGGTGGCCACCAACCTTTGCGCCGTCTGTGTTTGGCCGCTCCTTGTTGGCGTGGTATACCATTTGCATGGCCAGCCACAGGACGCGGTCCTGGATCTCCTGGAGGAGGCGGTCCTGGGCGGTGGATTCCGGGGCGCTGCGGCTCTGCAGGCTGCTCGTCACGTCGTCCTCCTGCGGGCTTCCCCTATGATCTACTCATTGGAAGGCTAGTGTGTGGCTCTCACGCTTCGGTAGTGTCGGCCTGAGTCCCTTCCCCTTCATGGGGCTTGGCCTCAGCAACGCGTCTCGCGAGCAGACTAGCAAAGATCAAATACTGGGCAGCTTTGATTTTGTCGAGGTCATGTACCAGTGAATGGGCCTTGGGATTTCTGATGCCGAGATAGGTGCCAGAGAAGATCTGAATGAACCCCTTTTGGTCGTTCCGGCCAGACTCCGTGTCCAGCTCGCTTAGGATGAGGCGCGCTCTGTCTAAAGAGAAGGCTCTGCCCACTAGTTTTTCGCCATCAAGATCAAGGCCGGTTCGCTCTCGAATGAGATCGAAGACGGCAACTATTGAGTTAAGCACAGCTTCTCGGTAATTTCCGTTGAGGTAGTGTTGAAATGCATGCTCATGGATGAAGGGATGAAGCAGTTCTTCAATCCCAACCTGTGTGTTGATGGGAAGGGCTTCACGCACATGCTTCTCGGCGTTTTCTTCAACCGAAACCAAGTCTCTTTCGAGAATATCATGGTAGTCATGCTCATCACCAAAATGAATGTGCCGACCAAGATTTCCCAACTCGGCGGGGTCAAACCCTTGCCCCTCCCATAAGCGATAGAGCGATTGGTAGTCGGTTTTCATGTACCCATTCACAAGTTCTGCGGCACCCTTATCCTTTGCTTCGATCTGGGCGAGCGCATCGGTCGCCTTTCTCCGAAGCTCTCGAACCAGAGAGCTAATTGCAAAGAACCAATCGAGCATCGAAATGATCTCCTTTATGGCCCCTAACGATATTCGGCGGCGCCGCACCGTCGGTGGGCTGTGCCAGGCCCTTCTGGTGTGGAATTGTCCCACAACTAAGCCTTACCGTGTCCAGCGGTGCGGCCCGTATGGGCAGTATTCGAGGATGCGATAGTGGCATCCGCCCACGCCGCGTTACAGAGTGATCTCCCGAAGATCGGGGGCGATGAGCAGGCGAGGCTCGGTGACCTCTTGCACCGCTTCCGGCGTCCAGCCGGGCGCTACCTCCCTCAGCTTCAGGCCGGCGCTGGTGACTTCAACCACAGCTACATCCGTCACGATCAGGCTGACGCACCGCCTGCCGGTCAGAGGAAAGGAACAGGCCCTGACGATTTTCGGATTGCCCCGCCCGTCGGTGTGCTCCATGGCCACGATGACCCGCCTGGCCCCCGCCACCAGGTCCATTGCCCCGCCGATGTTGCCCGCGCCCCTGGCCGGCAGCATCCAGTTGGCCAGGTCGCCCTGCTCAGACACCTGGAAGGCTCCCAGCACCGACACGTCAATGTGGCCGCCACGGATCATGCCGAAGGCCTGGGCAGAGTCGAAAAACGCCATGCCGGGGACGGGCAGGAGGAACTGCCCGCCGGCATTGATCAGCGTCGGGTCGCCCTCGTCCGCCTCCGCCAGCGGCCCGTAGCCGAGGACGCCGTTCTCGCTGTGGAACACCAGGCCGCTGCCTTCCGAGATGAACTGGGAGACAAGCGTGGGCAGGCCGATGCCCAGGTTCACGTAGCCATCCTGGGGCAGCTCTCTTGCCACGCGCATGGCGACGGCTTCCCTGCTCAAGCGTTCCGGCATGGCTTACCTCTTGACGATGCGCTTCACATAGATGCCAGGCGTGACCACCGCTTCCGGTTCCAAGCACCCAGGCTCCACGATTTCATCAACCTCGGCAATGGTCACGCGGGCGGCGGTGGCCATGACGGCGTTGAAGTTGCGCGTTGAGCCCCTGTACACAAGGTTCCCCAGGGTGTCGGCCCTGTGCGCCCGGATGAAGGCGTAGTCTGCTTGCAGCGCCGTCTCCAGCAGGTACTCCCTGCCGTCGAAGACGCGGGTCTCCTTGCCCGCGGCGATGACCGTGCCCACCCCGGCCGGCGTGTAGAAGGCGGGGATGCCTGCTCCGCCGGCGCGTATGCGCTCCGCCAGGGTCCCCTGGGGGACCAGCTCCAGATCGATCTTGCCCTGGCGGTAGAGCAACTCGAAGGCGTTGGGGCGGGATGGGGAGGCGGGCACGGGGAACGAAGCGATCATCTTGCGGACCTGGCCGCGCTCGATGAGGAGGTTGTGGGTGAGCGGGTGGTCGGCGCTCAGGCCGCCGAAACCCGCCAGGCCTGCGGTGTTGCTGACAAGCGTCAGGTCTTTGGCCCCCTGTTGCCCCAGCGCCTCGATGAGGCGCTGCGGCATGTCGCCGGCGCCCCCGAAGCCGCCGATCATGATGACCGCGCCGTCGGGCACGTCCGCGACAGCCTCTCTGAAGGAGCCGAGGACCTTGTTCATGGCCAATCCTTCATGGCGCAAGTGACGCAGCCCTGGCAGATGCGGAAATCATGACCGTAGGGGCGACCCGCCGGGTCGCCCCTACGAGTGCTCGCACGCGCAACGTTTGCCTTAAGGGCCGCGTTTCTCAGGTAACCTCTTCTTCGGCGGGCGCCGCCAGCGGTCCGGTGTAGGCGACGCCGGGGTTCATGAGGCCTTCCCAGCGCCTGCCCACCAGCTCCGCCAGGTTCCTATATACCACGCCCGCCATCTTCGTGTCCACGGCCAGCGCCCGTTGCAGCCATGTCCCCAGGAATACCAGCGCGCGGCCGTTCTCCACAACGCGGGCGGAAAGGCTGTACAGGCCGTTGAGGCGCAACGCCGACCAGACCACCGCCTGGGTTGGGCCGCAGACCTCCACGACCACGTTGCGCCCGCCGCTGAGCATCTCCAGGCTCACGGAGCCTTCCGCCAGCACGAAGAGCTCTGTAGCGGGGTCTGCGGCGTGAAACAGGTGCTGGCCGTCCGCTACGGGACGCTCGAAGCAGATAGCGGCGAGCTTCTCAATTCGTTCGTCGTCCAACCCTATGAACAGGTCGCACCTGCTGAGCAGCTCTCTTGTATCTCCTCTGGTCTCCATCGCGCCACCTCCGCTTCCCTTTGACATTGCGCCGCCGTTGCTCAGCTACGCGGCCCCTAGCTCCCTGGCAATGACCAGCCTCTGGATCTCGGATGTCCCTTCCCCTATGGTCAGGATCTTGGCATCGCGGTAGTAGCGGGCCACCGGCCCGTCCTCCATGTACCCCATGCCGCCGTGGATCTGGAGCGCCTCATCGGCAACGCGCAACGCCGCCTCCGAGGTGTAGAGCTTGGCAATCGCGGCCTCTTTCTTGAAGGGCTGCCCGCTCTTCCACAGCCATCCCGTGTGGTAGGTGGCAAGCCGTCCCAGGTGCACGGCGCTCTCCATGTCCGCCAGCTTGAACTGGATGGCCTGGAACTCCTTCAGGTGCTTTCCAAAGGCCTTCCGACTCTGGGCATAGTGGAGGGAGATGTCCAGGCAGGCGTCCATGAGGCCGACCGCCATGGCGGAAATTGCGATCCGAGCGATGTCCAGGGACCAGAGGAACTGTGGGAGGCCCCTGCCCTCCTCCCCCAGCAGGTTGGAGGCCGGTACGCGGCAGTCCTGGAAGTACAGCGGGTGGGTCGCCGATGCCCTCCATCCCAGCTTGCGGTACTGCGGCCCCACGGTGAAGCCGGGGGTGTTGCTGGGAACGATGATGTTGCTGATGGCCCGCTTGCCGTTGCCGCCCTGGGAGGTCACCGCTGCGACGATGGCGAACTCGGTCATGGGTGTGCCGGAGTTGGTGATGAAGCTCTTGCTCCCGTTGATGACCCACTCGTCGCCGTCCCTGACCGCCGTTGTCTGGATGCCTGCGGCGTCGGAGCCAGCCTCCGGCTCCGTCAGGGCAAAGGAGGCGATCTTCTCGCCCCTGGCAAGCGGTATCAACCACCTGCGCTTCTGCTCTTCGTTCCCGAACTTGTACACAAGCTGCCCACACAGGGACGCCGCCACCTCGACTGTGATGGCCACCGAGGCATCGGCGCGGGCCAGCTCCTCCAACGCCACCAGAAACGAAAGGGCGTCGCCGTCGCTGCCGCCGTACTCAGCAGGGAACAGCATCCCAGGCACGCCCAGGTCGCCAATTTTGCGGATGACCTCCTCGGGGAACTCCTCCCGGTCGGAGTAGCCTGCTGCCACGGGCTGGACTTCCCGCCGGCAGAACTCCCGCACCATGTTCTTGACCATGGTCTGATGTTCGGTCAACTGCATCTCCACCATTGCGGCCTCCCTTCAACGTCTGGGCGCTCTCAAGAAGGACTGTATTTGCTTATTAGGCATACCGCTTTTGTCCTGCTGAGCCATGACGGCAGTTAGGCGAAGCATCCAAGGCGATTGCTGGTGCAGCATTCCTTGTTGCCAAATGCGTGGCGCATCCCCTAGCACAGGCCTTAGATTCTTCGCGATGTTCGCCCTTCGGACTCGCTCGCTCAGAATCATTCATGCCCATAGTCATGGGCGCACCCTCAGGGATGAAAACATGGCGGACGCCTTTGTTCCCGCCCACCCGCCCTGGTACGCTGGGGGACAACCCCCAGCAGCCCCCGGCAAGGGCTGGCCGCCCTCTGCACACCTGCCTCTGGGGCTATTTTCGTAGCAATCGTCCATGCGGATTGGCATCCGCACCCCGTAGGGATGAAAATGCTATTTTCGAGTCAATGACAATACGACACTACCCCCTAATCCGTTCCAGCACCTCCCTGGTGTGCTGTCCCAGGAGTGGGGCAGGGTATCGCAGGGATGATGGCGTATGGGTGAGGCCGATGATCTCGCCAGGGA
>JACQUI010000129.1 GCA_016210395.1 Chloroflexota bacterium
GTATAGCTGTGGATCAATGGGGCTACGTCTATGTGGGCGATTTCTACAACCACCGCGTGCAGAAGTTCACGCCCGCGGGCGCGTTCCTCACCAAGTGGGGCGGCTATGGCAGCGGGGATGGCCAGTTTGCCTACCCGCGCGGGATCACCGTGGATGGGTCGGGCAATGTCTACGTGGTGGACCAGTACAACCACCGCATCCAGAAGTTTGGCTGGGCGGCTATGCAGAATAACCCGCCGACAGTGACCGTACCGGCCAACATTACGGCCGAGGCCACGGGCCCCTCAGGGGCGGCAGTGACGTTCTCGGCGACGGCGTGGGACGCCGAGGATAGCGCCCTGCCAGCCACCTGCACGCCGGCCTCGGGCTCCAGCTTCGCCCTGGGCACGACCACGGTGAGCTGCACCGCCACCGACTCCGGGGGATTAAGCGTTACCAAGACCTTCAGCGTTACGGTACAGGACACCGCGCCGCCGGCGGTGGCAGTTCCAGCGAACAAGACGGTTGAGGCCACGGGCCCCAGCGGAGCGGTGCTGACCTTTGCTGCCTCCGCAACGGACATAGTGGACGGCGCGCGCCCGATGGCCTGCACGCCCGCTTCCGGTTCCACCTTCGCAGTCGGGACGACGGTGGTGACGTGCTCGGCAACCGATACACGCGGCAACACCGGGAGCGCCAGCTTCAGCGTGACGGTGCGAGATACCATGGCGCCGGCATTGACCGTCCCGGCTTCTGCCGTGGCAGAGGCAGCCGGGTCTGGTGGCGCCGTGGTCACCTTCGCCGCCTCTGGCACTGACAGTGTGAGCGGCGCTGTGACGGCGAGCTGCAGCCCGCCGTCAGGCTCGCTCTTCCCAGTTGGGACAACGACCGTGACCTGCACGGCGACGGATGGCGCGGGCAACACGGGCAGCGCGTCCTTCAGCGTTACGGTGGCGGACACCACGCCGCCGGTAGTCACGGTACCCGCCAACATCGCGGCGGAGGCTTCAGGTGCCACAGGCGCAGCCGTCGCCTTCACTTCGTCAGCAAGCGACATTGTCGATGGGCCTTTGGCCACAACGTGCACGCCTGCCTCCGGCTCCACCTTTGCCATTGGGACAACCGCCGTCGCCTGCTCGGCGACGGACAACCGTGGGAACACCGGCAGCGCTTCCTTCAGCGTTACCGTTGTGGACACCACGCCGCCCGCCGTCACTGTGCCCGCGAATTTCATCGCCGAGGCCACCGGCCCAGCAGGCGCCACCGTCACCTTCACTTCGTCAGCAAGCGACATCGTCGATGGGCCTTTGGCCGCAACGTGCACGCATGCCTCCGGCTCGACCTTTGCCATTGGGACAACCGCTGTCACCTGCTCGGCGACCGACACGCGTGGGAACACCGCCAGCGCTTCCTTCAGCGTCACGGTGGCGGACACCACAGCGCCGGTAGTCACTGTGCCCGCCAACATCACGGCGGAGGCTTCAGGTCCCACAGGCGTGGCCGTCGCCTTCACCGCATCGGCCACGGACCTCGTGGACGGTGCCGTTTCGGTGAGCTGTATACCTGCCTCTGGCTCGACCTTTGCTATTGGGACAACCGCTGTCACCTGCTCGGCGACCGACACGCGTGGGAACACTGCCAGCGCTTCGTTCAGCGTCACGGTGGCGGACACCACAGCGCCGGTAGTCACTGTGCCCGCTAGCATCACGGCGGAGGCCACGGGACCTGCGGGCGCGGCCGTCGCCTTCATCGCATCGGCCACGGACCTCGTGGACGGCGCCGTTTCGGTGAGCTGTATACCTGCCTCTGGCTCGACCTTTGCCATTGGGACGACCACCGTCGCCTGCTCGTCGACGGACACCCGTGGCAATACCGGCAGCGCTTCCTTCAGCGTCACGGTGGCGGACACCACGCCGCCGGTAGTCACCGTACCCGTCAACATCACGGCGGAGGCCACGGGACCTGCGGGCGCGGCCGTCGCCTTCATCGCATCGGCCACGGACCTCGTGGACGGCGCGTTGCCCGTAACTTGCATTCCGGCGTCCGGCACTACCTTCCCGATCGGCACAACCACGGCCAACTGCTCGGGCAGCGACTCTCGCGGCAACATCAGTAGCGGCTCGTTCAGCGTGACCGTGCGGGATACCACGCCACCCAATGCCGCGATTGGTTCCGCCACGGACGGTGGTGGGAAAGCCCTTGCGCCGGGCAGCCAGACCCTCTCCACCGGCGTCATCTTCACCTTCTCCGGTACCGACGCCGTGGGAGTGACCGGCTTCGAGTGCCAGATGGACGACGGAGGCTGGACCGCCTGCTCCAGCGCCAAGAGCTACAGCGGGCTGGCAATCGCCTCCCACACCTTCAAGGTGCGGGCCCTCGATGCTGCCGGCAACGCCGACCCCACCCCGGATGCCTTCACGTGGGAGGTAGTCACCGCGCAGAGAGCCATTGGCAACCTGAGCGCCCTTATCCAGAGCTTGGGCATCACAGGAGGCACTGCCACCAGTCTGAACGCGAAGCTGCAAAGCGCGCAGAAGGCCATCTCAGACTCCAACTCGAAGAACGACAGGGCAGCCTGCGGGAGCCTAGAGGCGTTCCTCAATAGCGTGGATGCGTACTTGAAGAGCGGCAAGCTGACGCCGTCCCAGGCAGCCGCCCTGAGGAACGCCACTCTGGAGATTACGGCAGCCATCGGCTGCTAGCCAGCGCATGCGTACTCTGCAGGTAGACCTTGTCCCTCACCTCACGTTCAGGCCGCACCTGAGCCATCCCGTCCCGCGCCTGATCGCACCCTCGTTGAGGAGCTCAATTGGAAACGAAAAGGACCTATCCAATTGGAACGGAAAGGGTGATCTGAAAGGTTCTTGCTTTCATCCACGCAGCTCCACCTCTCTGGATAAAAGGTGGGCCTACAACTCTCCACGCCGCTGGTGTTTCTGAAAGAGCAGGAACGGTGCAGCCCCAAGTCAGTGGGGAAGATTCAGAATCCCTTTCTCGAATCTGGAAGGGGAATCAAGAGGGATAGGTCGACGCTTGTTCGGCAAAGCAAGGAATCAGCCTGCTGGGTGATTGACTATTTGCGTGGGATGGCTATACTTTGCGCGATTCAAGGTCTGTGCTCTAAGGCGAAGACTACGGGACATGCAGATACAAACGCCCCCATCGAGGAAGGCACGTTGAGTAGATTCCGCGTTGCATTGATACTCCTTGTCCTTGCTGCTCTTGTCCTGTCCGCATGCAATAGTGGGAAACCGGCCGGCAGGCCAGAAGGGGACAGGCCTGTCCCAACGGCTACCCCCGTAGTCTGGGCCTGGCCGAGCGAGAGGCCCATCACCATGCCGCTCACTGCGACCATGTCACCAATCACGGGCGTCGCCCTCGGTGACCTGGCGACTCAGCAGGTGAAGGTGAGCATCCCGTCAGGCGCCTTGGCCGCCGGCACGGTCGTCACCGTGTCCAACCCGGCGAACCTACCCCCCGTGTCCGGCAGCGTTGGAAAGCCAGTCACTGCGCCGGTGAATATCTCCCTGGGTGATGGCAAAGCGGAGGATGCACCGGTACGCCTGGACCAACTTGTGACGGTGACCCTGAAGTTAGACGTCAGCCGGTTGGCATCTGGCTCGGATCCCACCACCCTCTGGGCCGCCTTCTACGACGCGGCGAACAAAAAGTGGGAGTTGTTCCCGCCGGACCAGGTGGACATGAAGGCGGGGACAATGACCTTCACCATGGGGCATCTCACCAATGTGACTGCAATTGATATCGGCGTTGGCGAGTACACTGAGAAGATTGCGGGCAACAAGGCCGTCGCCGATGTCTTGAACGAGAAAGTGGCGAAACCGGTTATAGACCATCTGGTTGAGAAGGCCCTGGACCATACTTTGAAAGACGCTCTGGGCCTGAAGGATGATTCCACGAGGGCGAAGGTCTACTCCAGTTTTGTGAAGGACGACGAGTGGGGTGAGATAACTGCGAAAGGAGCAGTTGTTATTGGAGCAGGGAAAGACGCTTCGGGAGAAGACGTTATTGACCTGACCCAGACCGTCAACGTGTTCGTAGGGAAGAAGATGGTTGAGAACATACCTGAAGGACAGCTTGCGAACGCCTTGACGAAACTGTCTCCCGACAAGTGGGCCCAGTACAATGAAGAAGCTTCGGAAGGCGCTGGGCAAGGGTACGAGCGTGGCATCGCGTGGACCAAGGCCGGCTCCGAGGCGGCAGGTTATCTGGTGGAGAAGAGGTACCAGGACGCCGCGCGCGTGATCGGCCAACAAATAGCCGAGGGGTACCCTCTAGTGACGGCGGTCAAGGCCAGCGCGGAAGTCATTAACTACGGGATCACAGTGTGGCAGAACGCCGAGATAGAGGCGGCCTACAAGGCGTATAAGAACGGCGCCAGCATGAAGGGCGGCAACTCCGTGTTTGGCATCGGCTCCAAGTACGATGTGGAAAAAGGGGACTTCAACTCCGTATGGGACCAGATGGAACCTGTCGCCAGATGGGCTCAAGGCCAGGCCGTGAAGGCAGAGGTGATGGCCCGCAATGAAGACAGCAGCCGGGGCAAACTTCCCCTTACGGATGCTGAGACTGAGCGCATCATGGAGAAGGCCAGGGTTGACCTGAAAGCTGGTTTTGAAGAGCGCGTGCGCCGGGAGGCAGAGATTGAGGCGGTGCACGCCGACCTCAAGGACTTGCTGGACAGGGCCGAGAAACTAGACATGTTGAGCGGCACTTCCGGACTGCGCTATCCTGCCGACAACCTGGCGACAAGAGTCAAGACCATCCTTGCGGCAAGGGCCACGATCATCAAAGACACCAGGGGCCTGAAGGGTCAGAAGGTCACGAACAAGGACATCGTAGAGTTGACCAAGTGGTACCTGAGCGGCACCGCGGCCCAGGGTAAAGCAGCGTACTATAGGGAGCTGAAGAAACGCTTTGGCATAGACTTGGGGCCAAAGCCTATCACCGTCACGCCTGCCTCCATAACCGGCGAGCCTGGCTACAAATACCCCTTTACCGCCAAATCAGATAATGCAGCAGGCAGTTCCATATACGTGTGGGCAGTCAATGGCAAACAGGTGGAGGGTACCGCCAGCAATACGTACGAGTTTCAGTCTAAAGTTGAGGGCGATTTCACCATCACCGTGAAGCTCGTTGGCAATGATGGTAAGGAAATAGCCAGTGGGCAGGCCACGGCGGAGATCGCGAAGCCAAAACCTGCTGAACGGAGGGAATCAGGCTCCCGGCAGAGATCGATCTGGGTTGAGAACAAGTCCAGTCTTAATGTTCACATCTGGCTAGGCCATGATAAGCCGGAAGTGCAAAAGGCATACTACGTGCCAAATGGCGAGGCACTTCAATATACTGCATTCAAATATACCAAGATCAACTCAATGAACGACGTCTATTCAAATGACGACTTCTTGGTCAACGCCGTACAAGTCAACGATGTCCAAGATGGGGAACCCTATGACACTTACGACTCCAAGAAATTCCACGTTGAGGGATATGTAAAGAACATCGTCGTGATCTACACTGAAGATGGAGGTCTGGAATTGAAGGTGGATTATTATGAGTATTGAATTCCATTAGCGTGGTCTACCCCGCAGATGGGAATCCGGAACTGAAGGTGGATTCTCCACGATAGGCCTGTGCAGACATACCATGGTTGAGGCATGAGCGGAAGGAAGCCCTACAACCCGGCCAGGAAGTGGACCAACGGCTGCTGGATAGCGTCCCTGGCCGGCATCGTCCTGTTCTTTTCGCCTATCGTCTTTGACATTGACATATTCCAGGGCGGCGGCGCCCTCTTCTTCGTGGGCCTCGCGGTCTTTCTGACGGGCCTTGCGAGCGGCATCTTGTTCTGGCGGCTGGCCGTCTCCCTTGATTCTATATGTCGCGGCGAACACCTGCTGGCCCACTGGACCTACGCCCCGGAGGAATGGTCGCGCTACTCAGAGGCAGAACACGACAAGGACCGGCGAGACAAATGGGCGCTGTTCCGGCTGGTCGCCATCATTGCCGTAGTCGTGGGAGTGGGCTTCACCATCGTCAAACACAACGACACATGGCTGCTCATCTTGACCATGATAGGAGGCCTCATTGCGCTTATTGGCGCGGTCGCCTATCTGTCCATCGTCTCGTCATACCGGGCCAACCGCACCCACCCGGGAGAGGCCTATATTGGAAACAACGGCCTCTTGCTGGGGCGCTCGTTTCATTATTGGCGCCTGCCCTTGTCTTTCTTGCATTCGGTCGCCTATAAGGAAGGCGCGCCATCGTATTTGGAGATCGTGTATTCGGCGCAATCGGGCATAGCGCGAGGCCAGTACACAGTGCGGGTACCCGTGCCTAAAGGCCAGGAAGACGTGGCCAAACGGGTGATTGAATCGTTGACAGGGCTGGGCGCCGGCAAGGTAGCCGCCGCGGAATGACTCTGTGGGTCCACATTTCGGCCGACACTGTTTTGACCGTTTGCCAGAGGTAGGAAGACTGGACCCAGCCCTGGGCGGGATTCGCCGGTCGGGACAAGGCGTTTTCACGTGACGAGAACGCGCACCATCGTGCGCCGAACGAGCCCACAGTCACCGTCACGCACCTGGGTGCTTCTACGCCCGCCAAGAAGAGTGGTGGTTTCTCCCACGCAGGCCCACAGTTGCAGCGGAGGTAGCGGGAATGAAACGTTCGAATCCGGTGTGGCTCACTATCCCCTAGACGCCTCTTTCGCGCCGCCGCCCCGCCGTAGAGCGAAGCATCGAGTCCTCGCGCATCACAGACGAGATTGTCCGTCATGCGGCAGGCTGAGCCGTGACCGGTAGAGATGCGCACCACCTCGCTGGCTCGGATGTCATCCCAGGGCGCGAGGTGCGCCTGGTGTCCTTGACCCGAACAGCCATCGATCGAACGCTCGGTCATTGCTCGTTGCTTAGACCGTCAATGGCAGAGAGCAAATCCTTTCGCATCTCACTGTTGTGCCGCAGCAATGCATCCCTATCCTCGGCGTGCCTACACATGCGACTTCGGCCGGACACAGGCGCGCGCTCTTACATGGGGCGTTGAGCTGCTCCTCCAAGAGCACGAACTGCCTGGAGTCGGTCAACGCCCTGGCGGAGGAGCGCTGCGGGAATGACGCCTGAAAGAACTCCAGCCAGGCTGGCTTGTCTAGCACTGCTCGACATTGAGCCCAGGCTGCGGCGAGAGGCAGTGAAGCGGGACATCGGACTCAATACGCAGCAGACAGAGCGGAGGGTCGCATCAACAGAAGGAAACCTCGAATCCAACGAACTCTGGAATTAACTCCAACCGATAAGCCGCATCCGTCACCACTGGGGAAAGCCGTGTTCCCTTAGCTCTGCGCATCCTTGCCTGGACCTCCCGTTTGTCATTCTTGATATACTTCAATTCGGGTAACACCCACCTATGGCGCAAGCGACGGCTCACTTTGCCGCGTCTTGTTTCCGGCATATCTGCTCCCATCGCCCCTCGGGTGCTGGGACACACCATAACGGAGCAAAAGCTAGTGACAGACAAGATCAAATCGGCCGTGGAACTTGCCATGGAACGGGCCTCAAAGCTGGGGACCCTTTCGCCAGGCGAGACTTTAGCATTCAAGTGGCAGCCGGAAGGCGAGCGCCTGGCAGGGCGCTACCTGAAGGGCGGGTCTGACCTCGCGAAAGGGTTCCGGGCCATTGACCGGTCCGCAGTTCCTCACGTGCTGCGAGGATGTGTCGGCGCACTCTTGGCCAACGTGACGTTGCCAAGCAGCGAGGGCGCCAGAGCGACAAATCAGCGCATGCTAGATGGGATCCGGCTCCTCTGCAAAGATCGGAAAGCCATCGATAGCAGCATCGGCCGGATTCAGTATGTGTTGGACCAATACGTCAATTTCGGGCTGCACCAGATGGAGGAAGCCCACGAGGCGCTGAAGCAGCAGTTCATGGCCAACGTTGAGCAAGAAATACAGCGCCGCGGCATGAAAGGAACAGTCGCTGTAGACCCAGACACCAATCCTACCTTCCAGAACCAATGGCGCGCGACCTTGTCCAGGATCGTAGAACCTTTCGAGGCCAATCTGGCGGAAATGAAGCGCCAAGCACAAGAGCTCGTGTTGGCAAAGTCGGCCTTCCCATAGGTGCTTCCGCTCTGGCCAATATCCACCTACTTGGCAAATCCACTCCAGTGGGGCTGAGAGCAAAGCTTGGGCCCTGCAGGGAATGCCTTCAGCGCGGCTCCGCCATTTTTCTGCCGCTGGCGATGCGGGAGCACGCCTTCAGCGCAGTATGCGGAGGACGCTGGGCCATTGGATCGTTCAAGTCGAGAGCGGCCGTAGTCCAGTCCAGCAACCTTCCTACGGCGAGGGAGCAAGAACTAGGCAACGGTTAGCTAGGCGCAGCAATCCTCGGTCGGTTGCTCCATCGAGCATCATTGTCACACTAAGCCGAACTTCCGAGGATTTCGTATCTAGCCGTATCTGGGATGTAGCCAGACAACATCTTGACGATTCCGCCGGTTGCGAATATAACAGAGGCGCGGCGCATTGGAAAAACTCGAAGTAGCCAGAAGAAACGTTGGTTTCGTATCTGCTCGCCTGGAAGTTCGGCCTAAAGGGGAAACGACGGGGCCCGCGCGAGACGAAGCGGTTCCTCGTGAGGGGGTCGCGTGGCTTGGCAAGTCACTGGAACTACAGGCGCTACCCTAGGA
>JACQUI010000134.1 GCA_016210395.1 Chloroflexota bacterium
AAGTCCAACCTGGACTCAGGCATCCCCCAGGCCATCCAGTACGCGGCCATGGAGGCGCTGGACGGCTCCCAGCAATGCATCCAGGACAACATCGCCGTCTATACGCGCCGGCGGGACCAGGTTGTGACAGCTTTACATAACGTAGGGCTGGAAATCGTGCCGCCCAAGGCCGGCCTGTACATCTGGGTGCGCGTGCCGAATGGGTACACGTCGGCGGAGTTTGCCACGCTGCTCCTGGACCAGCAGGACCTGGTGGTGACGCCCGGCAACGGCTACGGCGCCCAGGGCGAGGGGTACATCCGCTTCTCGCTGACCATCAGCGACGCCGACCTGGACCGGGGAGTGGCGCGCCTGGCGAAGCTGAAGATACCGGCGAAACGGTAACATCCCCTACACGACGAACAGACAGGAGCCTCCCATACCCAAAGGCATTCCAGTTGACACCACTCCAGCCCCAGAGCGCGCCTACCTGGTGGGCGTGGCCATCAAGGGCCGTCGCGACCTCTGGCCCATCGAGGACTCGGTAGAGGAGCTGGGCCAGCTTGCGAGCACAGCCGGCGCCCAGGTGGTGGGCCGTGTGGTGCAGCGCGTCGAGCGTCACTCGCACACGTACCTGGGCAAGGGCAAGCTGGAGGAGCTGAAGGAGCTGCGCGACCAGTACGACACCGTTTTGCTGGACGACGAGCTGACGCCTACCCAGCAGCAGAACGTGGAGGCCGCCCTGGGCGAGGGCGTGAAGGTCATTGACCGCACGGCCCTTATCCTGGACATCTTCGCAACGCGCGCCCAGACACGGGAAGGCCGCCTGCAGGTGGTGCTTGCCCAGCACCAGTACCTGCTCCCCCGGCTGGCGGGCCAGTGGTCGCACCTGGAGCGGCTGGGCGGCGGCATCGGCACACGCGGCCCTGGCGAGTCGCAGTTGGAGACGGACCGCCGTCTGATCAACCGGCGTATCCAGAAGCTGCGCAGGGAGTTGGACGAGGTGCGCGCCCACCGCGAGCGCTACCGCTCGCGCCGCCGCGAGCGCGAGGCGCCCGTCGTCGCGCTGGTGGGCTACACCAACGCCGGCAAGAGCACGCTGTTCAACACCCTAACCTCTGCGGGCGTGCTGTCCTCGTCCCAGCTCTTCGCCACGCTCGACCCCATAACCCGCCGAATCCGCCTGCCCAGCTCCCAGCAGGCGCTTCTCACCGACACCGTAGGGTTCATCCACAAGTTGCCGCCGTCCGTCGTGGCCGCCTTCCGCGCCACACTGGAGGAGCTGCATGACGCCACGCTACTGCTGCACGTGGTGGACGTGAGCCATCCCAACGCGCCGGAGCAGGTCAAGGTGGTCAACGGGACGCTGGCGGACCTGGGACTGCGGGACAAGCCGGCGCTCCTGGTCTTGAACAAGGCCGACGTGTTCCTGGCCCAGGGCGCTGCGGAGGGCGTTGGAGCGCTGGAGGCAGCGGCAGCGAAGGCGGCTGAGGCGTCGGGCGGGCTGGAAGCAGTGCGGGTGTCGGCGGCGACGCGCTACGGCATAGACGCGCTGCTGCGCCGCGTTGACGAGCGGCTTGCTGGGGTGGCGGTGGTCAGCGCGCAAGAATAGCCACGCTCCGGCTACCCTTTGCTTGAGGGTTTCTGGCTGGTGTCGCGCACAAGTAAGAGGAACCCCACGGTAGCCAGAGCCATCACCGCTGCAACCAGAGCGTAGGCCGGTGCATAGGCGTTCTCCGAAGCTGCAAAGGCTCCCAGTAGCGCTCCAGCCACAATGGGTCCCAATGCCTCTCCCACATCCCAGATGGTGCCAAACACCCCCAAGGCCGCGCCGTACCCACCTGCCTTGCTCAAGTCCGTGACCAGGGCCGTTGTCGAAGGCGTGACAATGGCCATCCCCAGCCCGAACAGTGCGCCTTCGGCTGTGAGGAGGGTAAGGGACCTGGTGAGGGGAATGAGGGGCAACACGGCGGTGCAGAGGAGGAGACCCGCCAGGATCAGCGGCTTTCGCCCCAGACGGTCGGAGAGGCGTCCGGTCAGTGGCTTGCTCCCCATGGCGACGATAAGCTGAGCGCCAAGGATAACGCCGACTTGGGAGTTGTTGAGGCCCGCCTTTTGCGTGGCATACAAGGGCAAGAACCCGACCAAGGCACCCACGCCGAAAAACATGGCCGACTCGGCTCCAGAGGCCACGAGAATAGACCGGTTGGAGACGACTTCGGCGATTCCCCGAGTGAACTGCCGCCGGCGTTGCCCCTCGGGCAGTGTTGCTTGCGCGCCCGTTGGCATTCCTACAGGCAACAGGAGCACCAGCAGCAAGGTCACTACCCCTATGGCCCCTATGATAAGGTAGATGACCTGGTAATCGTTGTGGGTTGCCGTCAGAAGCAACCCGCCTACGACCGGGGCAATGGCGGACCCCATCTCGTTAAAAGAGGCGAACCATCCCAGGCGTTCGCCGCGGTTGCGATCAAAGAGGTCTGCAACTGCGGCGCTGGCTACGGGGCTGAAAACGGCGGTGGCGAAGCCGTGAAGGAACCTGAGGGAGAGGAGAAGATAGGGATTGCTGATGGCGAGATAGAGGAAGGGCGGGACCGCGAAGAACAACCCGCCAAGGAGCAACATCCGGCGACGCCCCAGGACGTCCGAAAGGGCTCCGGCAGGCAGCTTGATAAAGACCCCGGTGATGGTAGAAGCGCCCAGGATGAGGCCAATCAGCTCCGGCGCAGCGCCCAAGTCCTTTGCGAACTGGGGAAGGACTGGGCTTCGCGCTATCTGGTAGCCCAGCCGGGCGGTAAGCCCGGTCAGGCATAGCATCAGAAACGGCGTCAAGATGCGGCGCATAACCTCGCTCCGCTACGCAGATGCCCGGCCGCGTCGCGGCCTTGTCACCGGCTGCTGGCGGTGCCGGCCGCCGGCGTGCTGGCCGCCCTCAGAAGCGCGCGGCAGGGTGTTTGTCGAGGATAGGGACTTCACCTCGGGCGCTTCAAAATCAATCTGAGGCATCGTGCGGTCAAAGCCAAGGTTTTTGTGGGTCAGGCTCAGGGAGAGGGCAACAGCGATATCCGCCTTGATGATGCCCAGCTTTCTAGCGGCGACCGCAACGCGCGTCTGTGTACGGCAGTCAATGTTGTGTAGCGAGGCGGTCTTAGCTGCAGAACCCACGGCGATCCCCAGGTCAACGTCTCTGAGGTTGCACTGAGGTCCTTTGAACTCAAAGGGTTCGCTGTGGGCCCGTAGGGCCTGGGTTGCCTCCATGAACTCAGCGCAGGTGGCATACCCGCAAGCCCCGCAGTCGTACACGGGCGGATAC
>JACQUI010000135.1 GCA_016210395.1 Chloroflexota bacterium
CGCCCGCGCCGTAGACTGCGATGCGCATGGGGGACCTCCTTTGCTATGCTGGGCCCGTGGCCCAGGGGCGACCCGCCTGGTCGCCCCTACGGATTGGTTACACGGGACTGGGTCCCGCGACGCCCATGGCGAGCCGTTTCGTCTACGCTAGGCCGAACGACGCCAAGAGGAGGAGGAGGAAGGCGACCTGTGCGATCGTCCAGACGACAATGCTCACCCCGTAGCCCCAGGCCATCCTTTTGAGACCTGCTCCGATAATCAGGATGGCCGGCACAACCAAGGCTCCGGCGGCTACTACGATGGCGCTGAGGAAGGGACCATCGAAAGACAATACGGCGCGCGCATACGTAGCGACGCACACTGCCCCTCCAATAGCGGCCGCAATCTTGCCCCTGCAGGAGGCAAATCCTCCCGACTTGAAGAAGAGGGTGTAGGACAGCAGCCACACCATGGGCATAACAAGCAGGCCTCCGATCGGCGGGTACGCCCATGGCCCCAAGAAGCCCAGCAGGCCAACGAACGCGCCAACCCCCACCCCCCGCCAGAAACTATCCTTGTGTTGAGCGACTGTGGAAGAAGCGGCCATGGTGTCCCTCCTTTGGAATCGATGCCTGCGGGAACTGCGTTGATGTTGAGGAGATACTAACGCATGAGCTGCTCCGGCACAGGTTGCGAACGTACTAATCCCGTGTAGTGCTCCGTACCATCGCCCTGGAGCAAACGGGCTCGCCAGGTTGCCTCTACTCCGGCCACCCAATCTGCCCGCGGGCCTTGAGCTCCTGGGGCAACAGCGCGGCGTTGATGAACTCGTTGACCGGCGTGGGCACACCGGCCTCGCGGCCCAGGCGAATAACTGCGCCTGTCATAGCGTCTATCTCCGATGGACGGCCAGCCAGAATATCGCGTACCGCGGATGTCCTGTGGTTTGCAGGATAGGAGTCAATCACTTCGAAGAGCTGTGGCTCATAGTTATCCATCAAAGCGACGCCCCGTGCCCCAGCTATCGCCGCGATTTCCATGCCCGCCCTGTGATAGCGGTCTCTTGTGGCGGGAACGCACCGCCACCCGCCAAGGGGGGCTCGACTCAGGGCCTCAACGCCAACTCTGGCTGATCCTTGTGCAAATTTCGTCCAAGCCGCCACGTGAACGCTTTCGGGCGCAGCAATACGGAAGCCCGCGCTCTTGAGAGCGCCTGCTACCCTTGCCACTGCTTCGGTTTCACCAGCCGATCGAGGGGCGAATTGGCCCACGTAGCTGTCAATGACGCCTGGGTTTGTACACTTGAGAACGCCAGGCCCCACGAGAATGCCCTGAAAGTACATGACGCCCGCAATCACGTGCTCTGCCGGCACCACCTCTGCCACCTGGTAGGGGGCCTCCACGCCGTTCTGGATCGTCATGACCCGAGTCTCAGGCCCCACCATGGGCAGCAGCGCCCGCGCCGCCTCCGGCACTTGCCAGGCCTTGACGCCCAGGATGACCAGGTCCACAACGCCGACCTGCGAAGGGTCGTCCGTGGCGATTCGGGGGATGGCGGTGAAGTTGCCGTCGGGTGCCTCCACCTGCAAGCCGTTTGCCTGGATGGCGCGCAGGTGCTCGCCCCGCGCGATCAGCGCCACGTCGTGGCCCGCCTGCCAGAGCCGCGCGCCCATGAACCCGCCGATGCCGCCTGCGCCGTACACTGCGATACGCATGGGAGACCTCCTTTGTTGGTGGCTCGTGTGGTTTGAGTAGGGCGAAGGGGCGACGCAGGCGTCGCCCCTTCTTTCGCTCCCTCACACCTCCTGCGGCGCCAGGAGGCTGTCTCGGGTCACGTCCACGTGGGCGTGGGCATCTTCCGAGGTGGTCGGCGCGCCGGCGCTGGGCCGGCCGATGAGGATCTCCCACTTGCCGCACTTGGTGCCCATGGCGGCAACGATGCTGCCCTTGCGGTGAATCAGCGACACCTCGCACTCGTTGGCGCAGTCCTTGCAGGAGAGCGTGCTGGTGGACATATCCATATCGGCCAGGTTCAGCCCGTTGCCGCCCCTGGCCTCCCGCGACATGGCCACCAGCGCCGCGCCGATGGCCCCGGACACCTTGGCGTGCGGGTGCACGATAACCTCGCCCTTGAGGATCTCCGAGAAGGCGTCGGCGACGCCGCCGTTGAGGGCCACGCCGCCGGTGAACATCACGGGCGACTGCGGTTCGCGGGCGCGGCAGACGTTGTTGATGAAGTTCTGGGCCAGCGCCCGGCACATGCCCTTGATGATGGAGTCAATGGGGTAGCCAAGCTGCTGCTTGGAGACGATGTCCGACTCGGCGAAGACGCCGCAGCGCCCGGTGATGGTGACGTAGCTGGAGCAGGAGCGGCACCGGCTGCCGAACTCCTCGACGGGCACCTTGAAC
>JACQUI010000138.1 GCA_016210395.1 Chloroflexota bacterium
GGAGACCCGGCCCGTCGGCTGGGCCCGCGAGCGGGCGGGGAAAGCGCCTATTTCCTGAGCGTCAATCGTGGAAAGAAAGGCATCACCCTCGACCTTTCCCGGGAGGAAGGCCAGGGTCTCGCCCGGGCGCTGGCCGAGCGCGCCGACGTGCTAGTGGAGAACTTCGCCCCCGGGACCATGGCGCGTCTGGGCCTGGACTACGGCCGTCTGAGTGTATCGAACCCTCGCCTCGTCTATGCTTCTATCTCCGGCTTCGGCCAGGACGGCCCATATGCGCACCGCCCGGCCCTGGACATCGTGGTCCAGGCGATGGGGGGCATCATGAGCGTGACCGGCGAACCCGGGGGACCGCCCCAGCGGCCTGGCGTCTCCCTGGGGGACAGCATAGCCGGCCTTTTCGCGGCGTTAGCGATTGTGGCCGCCCTCCACGAAAGAGACCGAACCGGGCAAGGCCGGTACATAGACATGTCCATGCTGGACTGTCAGGTGACTATGATGGAGAACGCACTGGCCCGTTACTTTGCCACCGGCGAGGCACCCGGCCCACTGGGTTCCCGCCACCCCGCAGCGACACCTTTCCAGGCCTTCGCTACCCGGGATGGGCATATCGTGGTCGCCATCCTGTCCGATGACGGCAGGCTCTGGCCGCGGTTTTGCGCCGTCATCGGGCATCCCGAGCTGGCAGAGGACCCCCGCTTCGCCGATGGCTGGGGGCGAACGCAGAACTATGAGCTCCTGCGCCCGGTCATGGACAAAGCCATGCGCAGCAGGTCGTCCCGGGAATGGCTGGACGAGTTCTCCGCGCAGGGGATCGCCTGCGGGCCGGTGAACACGGTTGATGCCGTGGTTCGGGACCCTCAGGTGCGGCACCGGGGCATGATCGCGGAGGTACTTCACGGCGAGTCGGGCGCGTGGCGTGTGGCAAACACTCCTTTTCGTATTTCGGGCTTTAACTGTGGGCCGCAAGGCGCCGCGCCGGGACTCGGCGAGCAAAGCGAAGAGGTACTGCGAGACATGCTTGGTATTCCGGTGGAGGAAATCGCCAGGCTCAGGGCGGAGGGCGTCGTTTGAGAGGCAAGCCGCTAAGAAGGGAGCGAACGGTGACGATGAAGTTCAAAGATGTCATCTACGAAAAGCGCCAGGGAGTGGCCTTCGTGCGCATCAACCGGCCGCAGGTGCTCAACGCCTTTCGTCCTTTGACCATTGACGAGATGCGGCAGGCCTTTCTCGACGCGTGGTATGACGAAGAGGTGGGGGTCGCCGTGCTAACCGGCACCAAAGGCAATTTTTGCACCGGGGGCGACGTCAAGGTGCGAGGGAAGGGCGGCTACAAGGACGAGAGTGGCGCCCCGCGCCTGCAGGTGACGCACCTGCACCGGATTATCCGGGAAATACCCAAGCCGGTCATCGCGATGGTGGACGGCTACGCCATCGGCGGGGGCCACATCCTGCACGTCCTGTGCGACCTGACCGTGGCCTCGACCCGCGCCGTGTTCGGCCAGATCGGCCCCAAGTACGGCAGCTTCGACGGCGGCTTCGGCGCTATCTACCTGGCCCGCATCGTCGGCGAGAAGAAGGCGCGGGAGATATGGTACCTCTGCGAGCGCTATAGCGCGCAGCAGGCCCTGGAAATGGGCCTGGTGAACAAGGTGGTGCCTCCCGAGCAACTCGAGGAAAGCGTGATGTCCTGGGCCCGTGAACTGCTGCAGCGCGGACCTACCGCCCTGCGCTTCCTGAAGCATGCCTTCAATGCCGACACCGACCATGTCTACGGTATACAAAATCTGGCCCACGGGGCTACGGCTCTCTACTATACCAGCGAGGAGGGGAAGGAAGGCACCAATGCCTTCCTGGAGAAGCGCCCGCCCGACTTCTCGCGTTTCCGGAAGCATCCCTGGTAGCAGCCATGGAAAGAAAAGAAGGGGCCTGGGGCCGGGTGTGGCGGAAAGCTAGCCCCTGGTACCGTGCATCGCGGCCGTTCACGCTGAGCGCCTCCGCGGTCCCCGTGCTGGTAGGCTCTGCCCTGGCCTTCCGCGAGGGCAAGGCCAGCTTCGGTCTGTTTCTCCTGGTGCTGGTCGCCAGCATGCTGGTACAGGTGACTGCCAACCTGGTGGACGAGTACGCCGATGCCGCCCGGCCGGAGGGCAAGGCGAAACTGCCCGCCCCGTACAAAGTCATCGCCCTCGGCCTCCTTTCCACCACGGCCGTGAAGCGCGGCGCCCTGGCCTTTTTCGCCGCGGCCACGATCATCGGGCTGTATTTGGTGGCCGTCGCCGGGTGGCCGGTGCTGGCGATATGCCTGGCCAGCGCCCTTGTGGCCTATCTCTACTCCGCTGGGCCCCGACCGCTGGGCGCCATGGCCCTGGGCCAGCCCCTGGTCTTCCTTATCATGGGTCCGGCGATGGTCATGGGTACGTACTACGTCCATGCCCGAGCCTTCACACCGGAGACCCTGTGGCTCTCGCTGCCTGTGGGCTGCACCGTTACCGCCATCCTGGCGGCAAACGACCTCCGCGATGAGGAGGAGGACCGCGCCGCCGGAAAGCGGACTCTCGTGACGTTGCTCGGCCGCCGGTTCGGCCGCTGGGAGTGGACAGCGCTGGCGGCCGCGGCGTTCCTCCTGGTGTTGGCCCTAGCCAGGGTCGCCGGGCTGGGCGCCCTGGCGCTGCTGCCCCTCCTGGCGCTGCCCCCGGCAGGCGTTGCGCTGCGAGCGGTATGGCGCGGGCGTGGGCGCGCGGAGCTGGCGTCGTCCCTCAGGGCCTCGGCGCAGCTACACTGGTGGCTCGGCCTGCTGCTGGCGGCCGGCGTGGCCCTGGGCAGGCTCGTACCCTCGTGAGAAACAGAAGGTTGCCATGAACCCTAGCAATGATGGGACGAAGGCCCGGCGAGTCGCGGCCATGTTCTCGCGCATCTCGCGCCGCTACGACTTCATGAATACGGTTATGACGGCAGGGAGGCACGACCGCTGGCGCCGCCTGGCTGCCCGCGCCGCCACCGAAGGGCTGGCGCCCGGCCTGGCGCTGGACGTGGCTACGGGTACGGGCTGTTTAGCCCTGGAGCTGGCGCGCCACCCGGAAGCGCGGGACGTCGTTGGAGTGGACTTCGTACCCGAGATGCTATCGCTGGCCCGGGCCAAGGAGACACGGCATCGCCCCACCCCGGACGTCGCCTGGGCGCTGGGCGATGCGCTGGCGTTGCCCTTCGCTGACGGCGCCTTCATGTGTGCCACCTCGGGCTTCGCACTACGCAACGTTTCGGATGTGCGCCGTGCCCTTGGTGAGATGGCGCGGGTGGTCCGGCCGGGCGGCAGGGTGGCCGTGCTGGAGATAACCCCTCTAGAAAGGAGTGGCCTCGCCGCCCGCGCGCTCAGCCTGTACTTCCGCCGTGTCGTCCCGATGCTCGGCCAGTGGCTGGCCGGCGACCGCGACGCCTACACCTACCTGCCTGATTCGGTCCGTGGTTTTCCCACCTGCCCGGAGCTGGCGCGCCTTATGGAAGAGGTGGGGTTGGTCAAGGTCAGGTGGCGGTTGCTGGGCGGTGGGCTGGTGGCGCTGCATGTCGGCGAGGTCCGCTGAAATTGGGGGCACCATACTAAATACGGACCGTTCTCAGTTTCCGCACTCGTTTGCCCGGTCTGAGTCGACGGGCAAGGGCGCTCAAGGGCCAGATACTCGGCCGTGCTATAATTGCCTTCGGAGTGATCATGGCCATCAAGCAGCGTTGGGCGGACACAAGCCGCTTCCCTCGGACATCATGGCGCGCGTCGAACGGCTCGGGCCGCTCTTCGAGCGGGAGGGAGTACGTCTTGCCTACCTTCACGGGTCGCTCGCCCGCGAGGGCAGCGGGCATGACGTGGACCTCGCCGTCCTCGCGGGCGATGCTGACCTGGGATGTCTCCGGCAGCGCATCAGCGACGCGCTTGAAACCGATCGACTCGACCTGACCGACCTGGGGCGTGCTTCTCCCCTGTTCCGTTTCGAGGTATTGAAGACCGGCCGCCTGCTCTACCGGCAAGACGCGGACACCGAGAACACGTTCGAAACGATGGTACTTCGCCAGTACCGCGATACCGCACCACTTAGAGCGCAGCAAGCAGGGATACTCCGGGAGCGGACACAAGCTTGGTTATTAAGAAGGAAGCAGTACTCGACAGACTGAAACACCTCGACACGGTGGTCCAGGAACTGGCCCGGTACGCCGATGAGAGCCCTGAGCGCCCAGATACAAGAATGGCTGGGGCGGCTCTGACCGCTGGAAGAGGGAAGCCTTACCTGCCAGCAGAATTAGCATGGTGTCCCCGAATTGCTCCCGGGCATCAAGCACCTCCCATGTGACTGCAAGCTTCAATACCGCTACTTCCGGATCATTCCAGCGCCTCAGCGTTCACGGGACGGCAAAAGCCAAGGTGTATAATGATAATAATGAGATATACCGTTTTTCCATTTTAGTGTGTCCCGCGGGATAGAACAGCTATAGAAAAGAGGAGGATCAAACGTGACTCAAGCTCCGAAAACAGTAGCAAAAACAAAGGAAAACCTGAGGAAATGCCTATGCATGAAGTGTCCTACTTATACATTCATGTGCAAGATGAAGAACATGCCCGGCAATATGGCCGCCATGATGGGTGACATCGGCAAGAAGGACCACATGGAGGCCATGTTCTGCGCCTTTGGCAAGAGCAAGTGCATAGACGAGGAAAAAGGCTGTATCTGCATGACATGCGCGGTTTACACAGAAAACAACCTGGATAAAGCATATTACTGCCTTGGCGGCAAGATGCCCCAAATGTAGCCAGGGGGATACATTGTGGCAGTTTGATAGCGAATTCGCTGAAATAATACAGCGTTCCCCTAGCGTCAAGTCCTTTCGTTTCCCAATACGTACTAGGAGTGCGCCATATAAACCGGGCCAGTTCTTTTTCCTGACCATCAAGATCAACGGCCGGCCAGCCGTTCACCACTTCTCCTTTTCCAGCTCGCCAACCGACCAGGGATACATAGAATTCACCAAGCGCATCACCCAGCATGATTTCTCACAGGCGCTCGACAAAATGCCTGTCGGAAGCTGGGCACACCTGCAAGGTCCCCAAGGGAACTTTGTCTTACCCTCTAATGGCAGCAAGATAGCCTCCCTGACAGGAGGAATAGGCATTACCCCAGTACGCAGCATGTTGCGCTATATCGCCCACCAGAAACTTGACTACGACATGGTCCTGCTATTTGGCAACAGCAGCATCGAGGAGATCGTGTTCCGGGAGGAGCTTGACGAGTTGGCCGCTTCCCGTCCCGCAATCAGGGTGGAGCACGTGCTCTCCGGGCCCAATATTCCTCCCGGCTGGAAAGGGAAGACAGGGTTGATCGGCAAGGACCTGGTTATTGAGCTGGTGCCTGATTACTTGGCGCGGCTGTTCCTCATATCCGGTCCACCCAGCGTGGTAATGACCCTAGTCGAGCAGCTAAGCGCTCTCAAGGTCCCCCAGGACCACATAATGCGGGACTCGTTCACGGGCTACGACTAGACATTGGCGCGCTCCAGTCCGGTAAGACGCCCCTGCGTGCTTGCCCCCATGGGCGAACATCTGTCAAGCGCAATCAGGGCGGGCAGCGATCGACGGAAAGGTGCTGGCTTTCGCCCGGGGTAGCGTGCCAGGAGAAATCGGCATGGCGAAATATCGTGGAGACCGGATAGCTTTTGGGAAACCCGGGCTTGAGCCGCGCTGGACGGCGGGAAACAAGGATGGGGTGGGCACCACGGCATCGCCTTCCAGCCGCATCTGGTTTACTCTCTGGAGCGGGGTCATCACCGAAGTCTACTACCCGACCATAGACCGGCCCCAGGTGCGCGATTATCAGTTCCTCGTTAGCGATGGGAAGAGCTTTTTTCACGAGGAAAGGCGCGACACCTACTCGGAGGTACGTCGCGTGTCTTCGCACGTCCTGGGGTACCACATAAGAAACTCCGACCATGAAGGCCGCTACTCCATTGTGAAGGACATCATCACCGACCCGCGTCTTCCTTGTGTGCTTCAGCACACGCAGCTGGTGGGCTACGAGCAGTTCCTGTCCAACCTGAGGATGTATGTACTTTGCACGCCGCATATTGAGGTGGGTGGCTGGGGTAATAACGCCTATGTCGTGGAAGTGGCAGGTCGCCAAATCCTCGCCGCTGAGAAGAAGGGGACCTGGCTTACCACTGCGGCCACGATCCCCTTTGAGCGCCTGTCCTGCGGCTATGTGGGTTACAGCGACGGGTGGACGGACCTAGCCGACAACTTTCAGATGGACTGGGAGTTTGACCAGGCGTTGGACGGCCATGTTGCCCTCACCGGAGAGCTCGCTGTGAACGGGAGCCAGGGATTCACCGTGGGCCTGGCTCTTGGAGACACGCTGCACAGCTCCGTGACCACGCTGTTTCAGGCCTTGGGCGTCCCCTTCGAGAAGCACTCGAAACAGTTCAGCCAGCAATGGATTGGCTCGAGCAGGGCCATCAAACCTTTGGAGAAGGTCTCTGGAGATAACGGCGACCTATACCATGCGAGCTACAGCCTGCTTACTGCGCATGAAGACAAGATATATCCTGGGGCTTTTATAGCCTCGCTGTCTATCCCCTGGGGAGAGGTCAAGGGCGATACGGAACTGGGTGGTTATCACCTGGTCTGGACCCGGGATATGGTCAACAGCGCCATGGGTCTGCTGGCAGCAGGGAACACTGAGGCTCCACAAAGGGCGCTCATATACCTTGCCGCCAGCCAGCAGCCCGACGGAGGGTTCCCCCAGAATTTCTGGATCGATGGCACGCCATACTGGCAGGGCATCCAGCTTGATGAGGTCTCCTTTCCCATCCTGCTGGCGTGGCGCTTACATGCTATGGGCATCTCCCGGGACTTCGACGTCTATCCCATGGTGATGCGTGGCGCTGCCTACCTCATCAGACACGGCCCGGCAACGCAGCAGGAGAGATGGGAAGAGGCCAGCGGATATTCACCCTCTACGCTGGCGTCGAACATCGCCGCGCTTATCTGCGCCGCCTCGCTCGCTGAACAGCGAGGAGACGAAGCCACCACCGGCTTTCTTCGCGAGTACGCCGACTTCCTCGAGTGCCATGTCGAGGAATGGACAGTCACCTCTCAGGGAAACCTTGTTCCCGGGATCAGCCGCCATTACATTCGCATCAATCCGGTGAGTGTGCTCGACTATGCTCCTGATGAGAACGTCGACGGCAAGCTGCTGGGAATTCACAATCGCCCTCCCGGCTCGCAATGGGAGTTTCCAGCGAAGGACATCGTGGACGCCGGCTTCCTGGAGCTGGTCCGGTACGGCATCCGCAGGCCCGACGACCCGGTAATCCGGGACTCGCTGGCCGCGGTTGACGCCGCCCTGAAGGTCAATACCCCTTTGGGACCCTGCTGGCGGCGCTACAACCATGACGGGTATGGTCAGGGAGAGAAGGGAGAGCCCTATCAGGGATGGGGCAGGGGACGAGCCTGGCCCCTCCTCACTGCGGAACGGGGCCACTATGAGCTTGCCGCGGGGCATGACGTCAAGCCTTTTATTCAAGCGATGGAGGGCTTTGCCTCATACACCGGCTTGCTTCCAGAGCAGGTCTGGGATGCCAACGACTTGTCCGACGTCCATATGTACCTGGGGCGGCCGACCGGCTCGGCCATGCCGCTGATGTGGGCGCACGCGGAGTATATCAAGCTGCTGCGCTCCGTGTCTGACGGAGCTGTATTTGATTTCGCCCCGGATGTGGCCGCGCGTTACCTCGGCCCTAGAGTCCCACACGAGCCACTGGAGATCTGGAAGCCGAACCGGCAGCCTCGCACGGTAAAAGCAGGATGGACTTTGAGGATTCAGGCGCCAGCATCGTTCCGGCTTGTCTGGACCCAAGATGATTGGCAGACTACAAGGGTTTCTCAGTCTACTCAGACCAACCTGGGCATCGGCTTCGTGGACATACCCGTGCCACCCGGCCAAGAGGCTCCCCTCAGGTTCACCTTCTTCTGGACCGACGGCGACAGATGGGAAGGTAGCAACTACGAGGTGGGCGTCCGCCCGCCCGCGAAAACTGGGGGTTGACTATGCAATGCAAGATGGAGAAGCCTCGAAGCTTTTTTCTGAGGCAGGAGTCAACTGAAAGGCGGGGCGCCCGCTCGCCCCATTAATAGTCCCGTATCGCGGGTGAACGAGGCACAATGAGGCCATACGAACCAAGGAGGTCTATATGACAGAGGTGCAGAGAGAGATTGGAGTCATCGGCCTCGGCCGCATGGGAGCCAATCTTTCGCTCCAGGCCCTGGAAAAGGGCATACGGGTTGTCGGCTTTGATATCAAGGGAGTATCTCCGGAGCTGAAAGCTGCGGGAATGACGGAAGTGAGCAGCTTGGGAGGGTTCCGGGAAGAGCTGTCGTCGCCGAGACCGGTCCTCATCTATGTCCCTGCCGGACCAGCCGTGGACAGTGTGATAGACGGACTAGTCTCGCACTTCGACAGGGGTGACATTGCTGTCGATGCGGGCAACTCCTATTGGGGAGACTCGATACGCCGACATAGCAGACTGTCCGAAAAGGGGATTCAT
Organism: Chloroflexota bacterium; assembly: GCA_016210395.1. Taxonomy (GTDB): domain Bacteria; phylum Chloroflexota; class Dehalococcoidia; order Lucifugimonadales; family JACPCL1; genus JACPCL1. The sequence continues at coordinate 8,578 of JACQUI010000138.1, forward strand.
TTCGTTGACTTGGGGACCAGCGGCGGCGTGGAAGGGGCCAGGCGCGGCGCCTGCTTCATGGCCGGGGGTGAAAGAGAGCCTATTACCCGCATTGAGCCGTTACTGGTCGAGCTCGCCGCACCAGGCGGCTACGTGCACGCCGGCCCGCCTGGTGCGGGGCACTTCACCAAGCTGGTCCACAACGGTATCGAGTTTGGGATGCTCCAGGCCATCGGTGAAGGCATAGATTTGCTCGGGCATTACCGGAACAGGCTGGATGTTGCTGGGGTCATTCGCTGCTGGCGCCATGGCTCGGTGATACGCTCCTGGTTGATAGACTTGATGGAAGAGGCCTACCGACGGGAAGGCGGTACGGACAGCACACCGGCCTATGTCGAAGACACAGGGGAAGTGAGCTGGCTGATCAACGATGCTCTACACATGGAGGTTCCCATACCGGTCATTACCCAGTCGGTGATGCAGCTCTTCGCCTCGCGGGACGACAGGAAACTCTGGGCTCGCGCTATTGCCATGATGCGCCATGGTTTTGGGGGGCACCCTTACGGGCCGAACGAGTCAGTTGCCAGGGAACGCCGGGAGGGACAGGTGCAGGGATTCCCCAAGTAACCACGGGAAGGGCAAACCACCAATGCGCTAACAAAAAGGTTGAGCTTGGCCTCGGCATCCGGAATGCGGCCAGGTGCTCGCTTATCCAAGGTCATCCGGCGAAGGGAACGGTGATCTGCAATGAAAGCCCTAGAAGTTTGGCCGAAAAGCCTTCTTTGCACTGAGACACTCGTACGAATCGTATTTGAGACGAACTGAATTTTCAGCGAAATTCGACTTTTCGGCTACGTCTCTAACTCCCCTGTGGCATCGCTGCGCAACGGGTGGGGCTGGTCCGCCGCAGGCGGATCAGGCGGAGCCTGACTGGGCCTGATATAATTGCCCAAACGGCATACGATACCGACGGTTAAAGTATGGCCCACCTTTCCCGGGAAGCCCTCGAGAGACGTCGAGATGCCGGGCACGGTCTTCCCTTCGATGTGCCCATCCGGTGCTCGCGCCAGCCGACAGACCGGCCGCTGCGGCGCCCGCGGTTCGTTTTCGACCTGAAGGAACTATCCGGAGCGGTAGGAGACCTGGGCACCTTCCTACCCCACGTACTTGGGGCAATTACGGTGGCAGGGCTTTCTCCGGCCGGCGTGTTTGCCGCCTTCGGCCTGTTCTACC
>JACQUI010000131.1 GCA_016210395.1 Chloroflexota bacterium
ATCCGGGAGTGGGAGTTCTAAGGCGGTTGATGAATAATGCCTTGGCATGAAATGTGCCATACGTAATCGTTCTTGACCCGAAGGCTCTGAGCGACCTCCGTCATTTGCGGGCGAATCTGAGGGCTGCTGTTCAAGATGCCATAGAACGATTTCTGCGACATACGCCAACAGAGGTTTCTCGGAGTAGAATAAAGAGGCTGCGCGGGCTTGAACACCCTATGTTCCGCCTGCGCGTGGATGATGTGCGGGTCTACTACGATGTAACAGAGGATCGCGTGGAGGTTCTGGCGATACTGGATAAGTCACAGACGGCAGGGTGGCTTCAAATGGTGGAAAGAGAGGGTGAAGAATGAGAGAGGTGACTGTTGCCGAGGTAACAAAAGACATGAAGAGGTTCCTGACACTTGCTCAGGAAGAGGAGGTGGTCATCACTGAAGATGGCAAGCCAATTGGCTTCCTGGCAGGGTTCAAATCAGAGGACGACTGGTTTGAGTTCCAGTTGGAGCGGGACCCGCGATTCCTGAAGCGGATTGCCCAGGCGCGCAAGAGCATTGAAGAGGGCAAGGGCGTCAGGCTGGAGGATGTGCAGTGGTGAAAACTGTGTCTTTGACTGAGATGAAGGCGCACCTGAGTGAGTATGCAAAGGACGCAGAGGAAAGCCCAGTTGTTCTGACACGGAACGGCAAGCCAGTTGCTATTCTCCTGCACATTGACAACCCAGATAATCTGGAACGCCTTCTGATGGCGTACTCGCCTAAGCTTCAACGCATCCTGGAAGAGAGCAAGCGGCAGATAGCAGCCGGAGAGGTGCTTTCCGAGGATGAGTTCTGGCAGCAGGTGGAGGAAGACTACGACAGTAGCGATCAAGGTGGGGCCGCCAGGCATGCAAAGAGCAAACAATGACTGTCTCGAAGACATCCCGCAAACGACTGCCTCCGCCGCCTTCGCTAAGCACTTTGTGGACATTCGGGTGGATTCCTTTTGCACGGATGGCCCCGACACTGGTCTGAACTGGCGATGACGTAGCGGTACAGAATGGCTTCATTGCACCCGTATACAATCGTCTATTACTCCATTGTGGCGAAGCATTTTAGGTCTATTGACCGAAAGTACCACTCTCTCATTAGGAAAGAGGTAGACACCCAGCTTGGACATCTGCCTGAAGTAGTGACAAGGAATCGCAAGCCATTGAGAGATCAGCCAGGCCCGCGGAGGATATGGGAGTTGCGGTGCGGGCCAAACAACAGGTTTCGTATCATCTATGAGCTGTACCCAGAGAAGAGGGAAGTGCACATAGTGGCTGTTGGTGTCAAAGAGGGAAGCAGGCTCTTCGTGGGTGGAGAGGAGATGAAGGCATGAAGACGGTATCACTGACTGAGATGAAGGCACACCTGAGCGCCTACGTGAAAGAGGCAGAAGAAAGTCCAGTCATGCTCACTCGGAACGGCAAGCCAGTTGCAATGCTGGTGAGCATAGAAGACCAGGATAACTGGGATGATGCTCTGGTGGAATCGCCCCAGTTCCAGGCCATCCTGGACAAGGCGCGGCAGGAGTTTGCCGAGGGCAAAGGCATCCCTCACGATGAGTTCTGGCGGCAGCTAGACGAAGAGTACGGCAATACCGATCAAGGTGGGGTCCCTAAGCATGCAAAGAGCAAGTAGTGGCTGTCCGAAGCGTGATCCGCGCCTTTTGAAGCGCCTTGAGCAGGCAAAGGCGAGAGTTGATGCGGGCAAAGGTATCAGACTAGAAGACGTGGAAGACCTTGCCGCATTTGAGGAGCGTGCCAAAGAACCTGATTTAGCTTTCGAGGATGCGGTGAAGGGCCTCAACAAGCATGGCATGCGATAATGCAGATTGCGAGGACAGCTTATGGCAGTCTTTGACGAACCTGCGACCTTAGAATGGCACGAAGAATACTTGATAATAGCTGAACTGAACCGCACCAGTCTGCTTTCTGTGACACGGTTGTGGGAACAAGTGCATAGCAAGCAAGAATCCAGGGTAGCTATGCTTGTTGGTGACCCTCGTTTGGCTCACAGCAGGAGCAACTTTGGGTACTGGCTGCGATCTATGGAAAAAGAATGGTTCATTGAAAGGCGGGTTGACACTTTGAGCCTTCTCGCAAGGGGGCGCTGGCTTGCAGTGGGCAATGGAAGACAGTATTTAGCGAGGGCGAACTTCCTACGTAGTTGGGTGCATTCGCCTTGCAGCAGCAAGAATAGTGTAACGTTGCTTGTTCCGGGCATGGAATCCTATGGTGTATCAAATAAGACGGCTTGGATGGACGGTGAATGCCCAGCTTGTGGTCAAGCCTTTCAATTCCACTCCTTGCCGGCAAAGTGGACAAAAGCGGAATTCACCAGTTTCTATAATGATGCCGTCTCAAGTCTCGGGCTGTTGCTTGAAGTACATGGCAAACATCTGGCCGCATAGTCTAAATCCCAAAGGAGTAACCCATGGACCCCTACGTACGCGTCACCGGTAAAGTTGCCCCCCTGGATAGGGCCAACGTGGACACCGACCAGATCATTCCGGCAGTCCACCTGAAGCGGGTGGAGCGCACCGGCTTCGGACAGTTCCTCTTCGAGGCCTGGCGCAAGCTGCCCAATGGCAAGCCCAATCCCGACTTCGTGCTCAATAAGCCGCAGTACCGGGACGCCACCGTGCTGGTGGTTGGCCCCAACTTCGGCAGCGGCTCCTCTCGGGAGCACGCGCCCTGGGCGTTGCAGGACTACGGCATCCGCACCGTTATCGCCCCCAGCTTCGCCGACATCTTCCGCAACAACTGCTACCAGAACGGCATGCTGCCCGTCGTCCTGCCCCAGGAGGCGGTGGACCACCTGCTGAGGCAGGCGGAGGCCAATCCCCAGTACCAGGTGACCGTGGACCTGGAGCGACGTATGGTCATAGGCTCTGACGAGTACATCGCCCGCTTTGAGATAGACGAGTTCCGCCGTCACTGCCTCCTGAACGGCCTGGACGACATTGGCCTGTCCCTTCAGCACGAGGACAAGATTGCGGCCTATGAAAAGGCGCACTCCGCCCGCTAACACTGCAACGAGATGCCAAGGAAAGAGAGACGCCCAGCAAGCGAAGCGTCTCTTTTTCTGTTATGCCGCACTTTCCCTCTGTGGAAGGGATAAGCGGCGGCGGGCCTGCCCCTGCGCGTGCGTCCCCTGCTCTCGTGTGATAAGCTGTCTGCCATTCCTCACGCGTCAGGGTTTCCGCAAGGCGGAGGATCGTGGACACGAAGTCGTCAACATCGCTCCCTTCCACTTCAGAAGCTGCTCGGAAGAAACCTCGTTTCTTCTATGGGTGGGTTATTGTCCTTGGGGCTGCCGCCGCAGATGTCCTGACCTACGGCGTCGGCACCGTGGCCTTCGGGGTATTTCTCCGCTTCATGGACGATTCCTTGGGATGGGGGCGCGGCCTGCTCTCCAGCGCCTCCCTTGTTGGGCGTCCTGTTTCGCTCGTCGCCAGCCCAATCCTTGGCCCCCTCGTTGACAAATACGGCCCTCGCTGGATCATGCTTGGCGGGACGTTCGCCTTCAGCCTTGGGGCGTTCGCCATGGCAGCAATCAATGCGCCTTGGCAGTTCTTTATCGCCTATGGCGTCCTCATTACCTTCGGTTCCACTGCTCTCGGTGGAAACATCACGCACGCCACCGTTTCCAAGTGGTTCGTACGGAAGCGGGTCCAGGCCCTGGCGCTCGTGACCATGAGCCTTTCCGGCGCAGGAGTGATCATTCCAATCCCCCTTGCGTTCCTCATCGCTCAGATGGGCTGGAGAGGCGCGTGGATCGGCGTGGGCATCTTCGTGCTGGTGGTCGGCGCAGCAGCATCCCTGGTCATGAGGCGCCAGCCGGAGGACTTCGGGCTGACGCCGGACGGCGAACCGGCGCAGGACTCAGCCGCCGCGAGGCCAAGGCGGGCAAATGAGCGCCCCACCGCCGACCAGGAGATCAGCCTGACTGCGCGGCAGGCCGTCCGCACCTCTTCGTTCTGGCTGATGATCGTCAGCACAAATGCCAGCGGCCTTGCCATCATGGGGATCAACCTCCACATCATGTCATACCTTTTGGACCGTGGCTTCCATGTCGGCGCCGCAGCGGGCATCATAACATTTCTCTACATCCTTCAGACTGTTGCCAAGCCTTTATGGGGCTTCGCCACGGCGCGGTTGTCGGTCCGGTACTGTATCGGCATTTGCTACCTTGGTGGTGGGGTTGGGTCCCTTCTGCTCCTGGGTGTCGTGTCCTTGCCCACAGCCATCCTGTTCGCCCTTGTGTACGGCCTGACCCGGGGCGCACAGTCCTTTCTCACGTCACTGGCCTGGGCCGACTATTTTGGCAGGCGGTCCCAGGGGAACATCCGCGGCATTTCGTCTATCTTCGGCATCGTTGCGGGGGGTGGGGGGCCGGTGCTGGCTGGCATCCTGTTTGACATCACCGGCACGTACACAGTGGCCTTTATTATCTTTGCCTTCGCCTTCTGGGTCGGCGCAATCGCCATGATGCTGGCCAAGCCACCACAGACCGGCGCCGTGGCCAGCAGCGCCGGCTCTGCCTGACGCGCGCCGGCGGTTGCAGCGCAGTTTTCTTGCGCCTTTTGCTTGCTATTGACATTCCCCTGTAATCGTGGTACCTATTCGTGCACTATCTTGGCCTGAGCACGGCGCTTTGTCGCTGCTATCTCCTACGGGCCTTTGGGAGGATGTTATTGGCTGCTATTGACCTCATCAAGGAATGGGACTCGGATGGAGTCACGTGGCTTGAGAAGGAGCAGGCAAGCCGGCTCTTGGGGGAGCTGGGCCTTGCGCTGAACCCTTCCACGCGGCGGGCCGGCATTGAGCTTCGCATTGCCTTGGAGTTGGACCCCATCTTTGGGCCGGTGGTCGCGTTTAGCTATGGCCGTATGGCGATGGACGTTTGGGACGACGTCACGTACCGCGTGGTCCCGCTGACCACGAAGGACGCCCGTGTGATGGTGCGGGAGCCCAAGGCGGCGGGCCGTTTGTTGGGCGGGTACGGCTCGGCCAAGGCCCCGGATGTAAGTGGTATCGAGGCAGCCATTCTGAAGCTATCTCAGTTGGCGGAAGCTGCGCCTGAGCTGGTGGAGCTTGCGCTGGACCCCGTGTACGCCTACCCGGATGGATTGGTCGTGAAAGCTGCAACAATACGGCTTGCCGGCGCAAAGCCCTAAACACGCCAGAGCATCATTCATACGGAGCATCAGCACTCTTATGCACAACCTTGACCGTCTGTTCAATCCCCGCAGCGTGGCCGTCGTCGGCTCCAAAAAGGTGGACAACCACTCATGGCTGCGCACCGTCCTGCCTTTCAAGGGACCGAAATACCACGTCAATATTGACCGCACCGAATGGCCCAGCGCTGAGGAGTTGGGCTTTCCCAACTACCCCAGCCTCCTGGACGTACCGGGTGAGGTGGACTACGTCATCGTCTCTGTGCCTGCGCCGATTGTGCCGCGAATCCTGCGTGACTGCGCCGCCAAGAAAGTGGCGGGCGTCCACCTCTACACGGCTGGCTTCAGCGAGACGGGCACCGAAGAAGGCCATCGCCTCGAACAACAGGTGGTGCAAATCGCCAGAGAGGGCAACCTCAACGTCGTTGGCCCTAACTGCATGGGGATATTCAATCCCACACTTGGCGTAGGTGTCAACCTAGGCGGCTACCACGGCGAGGCAGGGCATCTGGGCATCCTCTCCCATAGCGGCTCCCAGTCCAGCGCCTTCGGCCAGGGCAGCGCATTCCACAACATCAAGGTGAGCAAGCTGGTCAGCATGGGCAACGGTGTGATCCTGGACAGCCCCGACTACATTGATTACTTTGGCCAGGATCCAGAGACCACCGTCATAGGGATGTACCTGGAAGGCGTCCGCGACGGGCGGAGGTACTTTGAAACGCTGCGGCGCGTGTGCAAGACCAAGCCGGTGCTGGTCTGGAAGGTTGGCGAAACAGAAGACGCTTCCCGCGCCGTAGCCTCCCACTCCACCAGCAGCAGTTCACGGCCTGTCATGTGGGACGCCATGCTCCGCCAGTGTGGTGCAGTGAAGGTGGAGAACATGGACGAGCTGTTCGAAACGGCCAAGCTCCTCCTGAACATGCCTCCTGCAACGGGCTACGGCCTTGGTGTGCTGGCTCTCTCCGGTGGCCACGCAACGGAATGCGCCAACGTGTTTTCTAAAGCTGGGTTCCATATCCCCCGCCTGGCAGACGAGTCCTACAAACGTATTCTGGAGCACTTCAACATCGTCGGAAGCACGTACACAAACCCTATCGAGGGGCGAACCCTCACTGACCCGGAGAACATGAACAACGTCCTCGACGTGCTCAACGACGACCCCAATGTGCACATCGTTGTGCATGAGGTCCAGGTCAGCAACCGGAACAATCGGACGAGCGTCTATCGGGGACACGGGCCGGAGATCTTTTGCGAGTTCCGCAAGCGGGCCAAAAAGCCCTATGTCGTCGCGTTGTCCACGGCCTACCCCTATGCGCCTCCGGAACTGACCGCCGCCGTGTACAAGCAGTTCATGGACGCAGGCGTTCCAACCATAACCGGCATCGCGCCGTGCGCCAGCGCGCTAAAGCGTGCCGTGGACTACTACCGTAATCGCGCTGAGGAATAGGTGCGAAGAAGGAGAAACGCAGCAACCCTAGTCGCCCGGAGTGTAGCCCCATGAATCTCAGGAAGGATAGCCTCTGATACAGACTTTTTCTCCTTCCTGGCCTCATGGAAGTGGGCTAACATGATGATCAAGAGGGACGCTCTTGCGTCCTGCGGAGGTGAGGGGAGGGCGGTATGACCACGAGGCCAGGCGGACAGCCATCTCAACAGGCCGCTGAGGAAGCCCCTCCCAAAGGCATCCGGGGCGCTCTGGCGGCCTTTGAGAGCAGCAACTTCCGCATCCTGTTCGCCGGCCGGGTCAGCTCCAACATGGCACGTCAGATGCGGGTTTTCCTGCGCGCGTGGATGACCCTGGAGTTGACCAACAGCCCCTTCCTTATGGGCGTGGTTGCCTCATCACTGGCCTGGCCCATGCTGGTCGTGCCTTTTCTTGGGGGAGTCCTGGCTGACAGGATGAACCGCAAGACGCTGCTGCTGTGGACGGAAGGCGCCCTGACGGTGCTCTGGGCGGCGGTAGCTATCACCGTCTTTCTAGGAGCCAAAGACATAGGCCCAGCCGTCCTCCGTGTCCAGTGGTGGCATTTTATCATCACCTCTTTCATCAGCGGCGTCATCCAGTCCATTGGCCGTCCAGGCCACCAGGCTATGATCGGCAGCGTTGTGAGTAAGAAGCTACTTCCCAACGCGGTGGCCCTGAACTCGGTTTCCGATACGTGGCCTCGGGTAGGAGGCCCGGCCATAGGCGCGGTGGCCGTCGCATTGGTAGGCGGACCGTGGCAGACGTGGGGGCCGTGGCTCTTCGGCCTGACGGCAGCCGGGCAGCTCTTCACCTTCATTACCATCATGATGCTGAAGCCGGAACCCAGCATGGACGTTTCCAAGCAACGGAAACGCCGGAGCATGTGGGGCGACTTCGTGGATGGACTGAAGATCATCAAGAGCGACTCGGTGCTGTCTGCCATTGTGGTGCTGGGGCTGACGTTCACAGTGCTGGCCGGTGGGGCGGGGTTCCTGCTCCCGGTCTTCGCCCGTGACGTGCTGGGAGGTGGAAGCGAGGGCGGCGCGGTCATTCAAGGCGTGTTGAACACCGCCGCCACTGTGGGGTCTTCCATAGGCGCGCTGATCATCCTCTGGCTCGTGGCGTTCCGCCGGAGAGGGCTGCTGCTTCTGGGGATCGGGCTGGTGCATGCCGTTTCGGTCATCGCCTTCTCTCAGTCCACTATGCTCGCGCTTTCGATTGTCCTTGTCTCTATCAACTCCTTGACCGGGACGTTCTTTAGGACCACACAACGAATGTTGATGCAGTTGATGGCGCCTGACCACATGCGTGGAAGGATCATGAGCATAGACACCATGCAGGACGGCCTTTCCCCAATAGGGGTGCTGCTCTGGGGCGCCATTGCGCAGGTCTTGCAGGCGCACTATGGCCTGGCGCAAGGTACCCAGACCACGTGGTTGCTGGGTGGCATCATGTATGGCCTTGTCGCCGTTCTGTACTTTATCTTTGTGCCTGCCATCCGCAAGTTTCGTTAGCGCGCTACCTAGCTGGCAGCCGCATCCGGCTCACTAGGACCGGCGGTATCTCCTTGAAGTTGGCCCAGCCCAGGGGATGGCGGGCTGAGTCTCCGTCCCCGAAGACAGGCTCTTCGATCCCATCCAGGACAAGGCCGGCCCGGAAGCAGGCGTTGTACAGCGCGCTGATGGGCCGGTGAAAGTAGACCTGTGGCACGGGCTGGCCGGCAATGCCGACCCCAAGTGCAGTCGTTGAGCTGATGTACTTGCGCACCTTCACGCTGAGCGTCTCTACCAGCGTGCCTTCCCTGTCTTCTTCCTCCAGCATCAGCGTTGTCCCGTGGGAGTTGTTGAAGCACGGGTGCAGCACTGAGAAGACGAGCCTGCCGCCCGGCCTCAACAACTGGGTCAGCGCAGCCAGCAACGGCTCGATGTTGGACATGTCCATGAAAGCCATGGAGCAGACGGCGGCATCGAACTCCCGGCTGCCAAGGGTGAGCAGGGCCGCTTCGTTCGTGGCGTCCACCACCAGGTAGCGAATGCGATCGGCGTTGGTGGTGGTGCGGGACCTGGCCCGCGCGATGAAGCGTGGGCTGAAGTCAAATGCAGTGACCTCTGCGCCCAGCTCGGCCATCCGCCGCGAGAAAGCCCCGTTCCCGCACGCGATATCCAGGACCTGCTCGCCGGGCTTCAGGGCCAGCAGCCGCTCGGTTGCAGGGCCGATGAGCACCCGCTGGAAGGCGTTACCCTCGCCAAACTGCTCGTCCCACCACTCCGCGTTCGTGTCCCACCGGCGCTGGACGTCTGCGTTGAGGTCTGCGGGCTCTGTATCGCGGGCCATGCCGTGCTCCTCGGGAAGGGATTCGGCCAGTATTGCCTTTTCCGGAAAGGGCGTCAAGGAATCCATTGGCCCCTGCAGGGCCTTGCGGTGCTCCCTGGCTAAGAGCACACACCCGTTCGTGGTGAGCATGTCGGACCACGAGCGGGCCCTGCTGGCCCTTGCCATTGCTTGTGGACTGCCATACCATGCCAGGCATGGCAATCACCTTCCGCCTCCACGCCGTAGAGGGCGCTGCCCGCGTGGGCCTCCTCAACACCCCTCACGGGGATGTCCCAACGCCTGCCTTCATGCCCGTGGCCACTCAGGGGTCGGTGAAGGCGCTCTCGCCGGACGATCTGAAGGGGCTGGGCGCGACGATTCTCCTGGGCAATACCTACCACCTGTACCTGCGTCCGGGGCCGGACCTCGTGCAGCAAATGGGTGGCCTGGCTGCCTTCATGGGGTGGAACGGCCCAACGCTCACAGATAGCGGCGGTTTCCAGGCCTACAGCCTGGGGCCCAACGTCAAGATAGGCGAAGATGGCATTGCTTTTCGATCGGTCTTGGACGGCAGCCGCCATCTCTTTACCCCGGAAAAGGCAATGGCCTTTCAGCAGGCCATCGGCGCGGACTTCGTCATGGCCCTTGACCAGTGCTTGAAGTACACGCAGGACAAGGACGCAGTATGCGCCGCAATGGACCGTACCCACCGCTGGGCCGCGCGGTGCAAGCAGGCCCACACGTCTGATTCCCAGGCGCTGCTTGGCATTGTACAGGGGGGCGTGTTCCAGGACCTGAGGGAGGAGTCCGCCGCCTATGTCACCGGCCTGGACTTTCCAGGCTACGCCATCGGTGGGTTGTCGGTTGGCGAGCCGAAAAGCGAGATGTACCCTCTAACGGCGTTCACAGCCGGCCTTCTGCCGCCCGGCAAGCTCCGCTACCTGATGGGCGTGGGCTCACCTGAGGACTTGGTGGAGTGCGTGGCGCGGGGGATTGACCTCTTCGACTGTGCCTTGCCGACGCGTGTCGCCAGAAACGGCGGCCTGTTCACGCGCAAGGGCAGGGTGGATGTTGGGACAGCGGCCCTATTCCGTGGCAAGGAGGGGCCGGTTGAGGAGGGATGCGACTGCTACTCGTGCCGGACGTTCTCCGCAGGCTATCTGCACCACCTGTTCCGGGCGAAGGAGCTGCTTGCGCTGCGCCTAGCGTCCATCCACAACCTGCGCTTCATCGCTAGGCTGATGGGGGACATGCGAGAGGCCATCCTTATTGGGCGGTTTGCGGCCTTCGCGCAGAGCTTTCTGGAAGGGTATCGCACCGCGAACGAAGAGGAGCGTCTCCGGCAGGCGGGGAAACGTATGGCAAGAGCCAGGGAGTAGGGTAGGGCGCCCTACGCCTAGCTGCATGTGTTGACAATGCTAGATGCCCCTGGCTGCTCGCCACTGCTGGATGGATCCGGCGTGTTCCGGGTAGTGGCTATAGGTGTCCAGACGCAGGCGGCGGCGCACCCGTGTTTCCGTGCGCAGATGTTCTTCCGGCACTGTCTTGAGAAAGGCGATGAGCCTTTGATGAGTGTCGCCAAGCTGGGAAAGCACCCGGTCAAGGGGAAGGCTGCGTTTCAGGGCGGACTGCCGGGCATTGAAGCGGTCGACACCACCATAGAGCGGCATGCGTCGCCCTTCCATGAGGACAGGAAGCGATTTGAGCGTCTCGTCCTCCCAGGTGGTGACGTGGGCAAGAATGTCTTTGACGGACCAGTCACCAACGACCCCAGGCTCCTTCATGGCGGCTTCGGTGAGGCCGGCATAGGACTGGAGGAAGCCGTTCCACTTGAGGTCTATGCGCTTAAGCAGCTGCTCGCGGTCCAAGGCGAAACTCTAACTCTAGTCCAGAGATTGATGGTCAGGGTGAGGTTGGTCCCCTAGGACACAATAGGGCGGGCCACAATGCTTAACCGGCCTGCCCTATTGGAACACAGGCTTCTTATCGCCCGCCAGCCACTGCAGGAACGATGCTTACCTCGTCCCCCGAGTTGATCGGCGTCTTGACACCTTGGAGGAACCGCACGTCCTCGCCATTGAGGTAGATGTTGACAAAGTAGCGGAGCTCGCCGTTTTCATCGCACAGGCGCTCCTTGATGCCCGGGAACTTTGCCTCCAGGGCATCAATGGTCTGCTGAACGTTGATGGCCTCCACCTGTACCTGCGGCGCGCCATTCGTCACGCGGCGCAGCGGTCCAGGGATGCGCACGTTTACACCCATGAGATGGGTCCTCCTGAGGTTACTGTGATAGGTTAGATGCTATTGTAGCAGAAGGGGTTGAACTGGCTACCCCTCAATAACGTCGCCGCTGACTGGGTCCACTCTCACGCCAATGCCCTTGACCCAGGTAAGCCCCCGTTCTATCTCGGACTCCTCGCCGTCGAGCTCCAGGACCACCCAACCCATCTCGGTTCGGACATCTGCCCGGCGAATATTGGTGATGATGTTGAAGTCTCGCCCAAGCTGATAGATGACCGGCTCGGTAATCAGAAAGGGTGGGAACGTGAACCTGACCCGCTTCGTCGCCATCATGGGCACTTCCTGATACGTGTGCTGGTGGGAGAGGCCTCTCCCTTGATGAGCCTCCAATAGGAGAGGAGCCACGGTTGCTAGGCCCGTGCATGGAGCGCGCTTTCGAAGGCCTCCAGGTTTGGCTTGACCACCAGAGGCTTGACCACTCCGGCCACTGCCTCCTGAGTCTTCAGGCCGTTGCCGGTGATGAAGGCGACGGTCAGGTCGTCGGGCTTGATGGCGTGCTGCTGGGCCAGTCGCTTGAGGCCGGAAACGACCACCCCTCCCGCCGTTTCGGTGAAAATGCCTTCCATCTCCGCCAGGAGCTTGATGCCCTCCACAACTTCCTCCTCCAGCACCGCCGTGGCAGTCCCGCTGGACTCCTGGATGACACGCAAGGCGTAGACGCCGTCGGCTGGATTACCGATGGCCAGAGACTTGGCGATGGTGTTGGGACGCACGGGCCGGACGTGGGTGCGCCCCGCCGTGTACGCCTCTACGATTGGGGAGCAGCCTTCAGCCTGGGTCAGGTGCATGTGGGTCTGTACCTTGCCGATGAGCCCCAGGGACTCGAACTCGTGCAGGCCCTTCCATATCTTGGTGAACATCGAGCCGGAGGCTGAGGGCACGACGCAGTGGTCCGGCGCCCGCCAGCCGAGCTGCTCTGCGACCTCATATCCCATGGTCTTGCTGCCTTCAGCGTAGAAGGGGCGGATGTTGATGTTGACGAATGCCCAGGGGTAGTTGTCGGCCACTTCAGAGCAAAGGCGGTTGACCTCATCGTACGAGCCGTCAACGGCCACAAGCGTCGGGCCGTAGATCGCCGCGCCGATGACCTTGCCTTGCTCAAGGTCGCCGGGGATGAAGACCACCGACTTCATGCCGGCCCGGGCCGCGTGGGCGGCAACGGAGCACGCCAGGTTGCCGGTGGAGGCGCAGGCCAGTGTGTTGAAGCCGAACTCCAGCGCCTTTGTTGTGGCGACAGTGACGACCCGGTCCTTGAAAGAGTAGGAGGGGTTGACCGCATCGTTCTTGATGTAGAGGTTGTTCAGGCCAAGATATTTGGCCAGGTTCTTGGCCCGGATCAGGGGGGTAAAGCCCGCGCCGATGTCCACGGCATCCGTGGAATCAACCGGCAGAAGGTCGGCGTAGCGCCAAAGGGTGAGGGGACCGGACTTGATGCGCTCTTTGCTGATGACCCTGGCGATGGCATCGTAGTCGTAGACGATCTCCAGGGGGCCGAAGCAGAAGTCGCACACGTTGATGGCTTGGACCGTATACTCGCGGCCGCAGGAGCGGCAGCGCATGGCTGACACGTATGCCAACGAGGTACTCCTTGACTCGAAACGGGCAGGCCGGCGCCGGGCATACCCCTGGAGCGACCGCCCACTAGTCTAACAGTATAGCAGGCTATCCTACCCGTGTGGGGGAGAAGGTGTCAATAATTCGGGCCGTTGCGCCGCAAAGATGTCACTCCAACGGGTCTTCGGACACCCCCCTGCCATCCACCCCTGGCGCAACGCTGCATGTTCGGCCTATGCTGAGGCTGCGCTAATCAGAACGTCAGCACGCGGACTCGCTTTGCGGCCTTTGGGTGAATGGCTTGCAGAGCGGGCAAGTCTCTGCCTCTCCTTTGGTGAAAGGCCGCCCCGGTGCAATCGGGGCGGGTGAGGGTAAACCTGTAGGGGCGCAAGGCTTGCGCCCCTACCAGCGGCATCCTTCACAACCGTCGCATCGGGCCTTCCTCTCGTCGCCTTCCAGAGGGTTCGTTCCTCCCAAAAAATAAAACGAATCCCAGCTACAAACCCAAGCTGGAAAAAGCCACCGAAACTGGCGAAAACGAATCCTACGCCTCCCTCTCCCGGTGGCCGGCCGCTTCCACAAGGAGACCGACGACGCCACCGGCCCTGGCGGCCTTCCGCCCTAGTTTCTTCTGAGAACCCGCCTCTGCCCCTAAGCGCGCTCCCTCCCTGGCGTTGTATCCTATCCCTACCCCCACTTCGGAGTGCCCATGCCTTCCTCGCCCCGCATCTATCCCCTGGACCCCCGCACGCTGACGGAGGAGC
>JACQUI010000140.1 GCA_016210395.1 Chloroflexota bacterium
GCCATGACAGCGGCCCGCGTCATTGACTGCGCCGGCGCGACGCTCCTGCCTGGCCTGCACGACCACCACATCCACCTGCCGGCATACGCCGCCAGTCTGCGGCAGGTGGACTGCGGGCCTTCGTCGGCGACATCCATCGCGGGCATCCAGCGCCTCATCGGCCAACGCGCCGCCGCGACGCCCGCCGGCCAGTGGGTGCGCGGCCGCGGCTACGACGAGTTCTACCTGACGGAAGGCCACCATCCTACGCGCCACGACCTTGACGCCGCCGCGCCGGCACATCCCGTCCGCCTGGACCACCGCTCCGGCCACGCCGGCGTTCTCAACAGCATGGCGCTGGAGCGGGTCAGCATCGGCCCGGACACGCCCGACCCGCCCGAGGGCGTCATCGAGCGGAACGAGCGTGGCGTTCCCACGGGCGTCCTCTACGAAATGGGCGCCTGGCTGGGCAGGCGCATGCATGAGGAGGCCGACCCGCAGGCGCAGCGCGAGGCCATCGCTCAGGCAAGCCTTCGTCTCCTGTCCTGGGGCGTCACGTCCCTGACCGACGCCACGCCTGAGAATGACCTGTCGCGATGGGTTGCGCTGCGCACGTATCAGGCTGACGGCATCATCAAGCAGCGCGTGACGTTGATGCCAGGCATCCGACGCCTGCATGATTTCGTGGACGCGGGCTTTGGCTTTGGCGGGGGCGATGCCATGCTGCGCCTTGGCCACGCCAAGATCGTCGTCACACTCACCACCGGCGGCCTGCATCCGTCCAAGCCGGAGCTGCGAGACCTCGTCGCCGAGGCTTACCGCCTTGGCTTTCCCGTCGCCGTCCACGCTGTGGAAGAAGAGGCCATCCTCTCGGTCCTTAGCCTTCTGCGTATCCTCAAACCAATGGCCGCCGCATCTGCCTCCTTGCCCGCTTGCCCGTTTGCCCATTTGCCCGTGCTCCACCGCATCGAGCACTGCTCCGAGGCCACGCACGCAGTCCAGGCGTTGCTGAAAGAGACAGGCGTGGCCGTGTGCGCCAACCCAGCGTTCCTCTACGAGAGCGGCGCCCGCTACCGGGCCACTGTCCCGCCGGCGACGCTGCCGTGGCTGCACCCGCTGCGCTCGTTGTGGGACGCGGGCGTCCCCCTGCTGGCTGGCTCCGACGCCCCCGTTGCATCCCCCAACCCGTGGCACGGCGTCTACGCCGCGCTCACCCGCTGCGACGCCGGCGGCCAGCCGCTGCACCCGGAGCAGGGCATCACCCTGGAGGAGGCGCTGGCGATGTTCGCGTGCAAAGGGGCAAGCGGGCACGCGGGCAGGGAGCGGGCATTCGGGCATTCGGCCATTCGGGCAGGGGACAGGGCTGACCTTGCCGTGCTGGACAGGGACCTGACGCAGGCGCGCGTAGAGGAGCTGGCGCAGGTGCAGGCGGTCGCCGCGCTGGTGGGCGGGGAGGTGTTGTGGGAGTCGTCCAGGGACTAGGGGCGTCTGGGACGTAAACTGGAGAATACGGCGCGTCTGGCCTTCGCAGTATCTCCCTGCACGACGCTGGTCATCTTCTCTTTGAAGAAGTAGATTGCCAGGGCTATCAGGAGCGCGCCAATGACAGCGCCCAGGCTCACAAGATCAAGGCTACTGCGATAGAGCGCCGTGACAATCAGAGGCCCGGTGACGTTGACCTCGAGGTCAGGGCTGGATGCCTGTAAACCCGGGAAGCCGTCAAAGACCCTGCGAAAGAACAACGTGCCGCCCGGGACCTGAGGCACATGAATGGTAGCGGGGGCACCTTCATCGTACCAGCCCTCGCCGGAGCTCCCATAAGGAGCCAAGACCCTTACCATAAATTGTCGTTTGTACAGGGCCTTCAGTTCCAGCGGCCGTTCCACCACGACTGTGCCTCGGGGCGTTTGCAGGTCCGCGCCGTCCCACCCCGTGAAGCGCCAGCGATCTTCGCCGGGGGTTCCGTCAATAGAAGACGGGGCCTCCGCCATGAAATCTTCCCCCTCTGGGATCCAGAGCCGCTTCACCGGGGATTGCGGCACCCTGGAGACAACCAGGTACTCCCTTTGATAGACCGGGGAAACAGTGTGAGGTGCATCGGCAACCAGGGTCGTGACAGGATTCTGGACGTCGGGGATCACGGCGCTGCGCGCGCCAATGCTTTCCCACCTCAAGAACCTCAGGCGCCCTCGCCTATCCGGAGTGTACAGTTCGCTGGGTGCCTTCAAGACCACAGCCTGATTCTCCGGATACCAGGAAATTCCGGCAGGGGCTCCCTCAGGAGCCTCAATGCTCAGTTGGTACTCCTTGGTCCACTTTGTTTCCAGGACGGTTGGGCGGAAGAGCGCGATGGCGTTTTGAGTGCTGAAAGGAGTCTCCCCGCCTGTCCACTCATCAAAGCGGAAGCGCACACCAGGGTCCGTCTCCACTAGATCGGGAACGGCAAGACGCACCAGTGATCCCCTGGATACCCATGCGCTCTTCTCGTAAGCCCTGACCTTGGAGCGCACCACAAGGAGGACCTCCTGGCTATAGAGCGCACGGTATTGAGAGGAGGAGTCCAGGGTCACGCATTCTGTCTTTGCGCCGTTCTCCCAACCCTGAAACACATAGCGCTCTACCTCGCTGACGTACTCAACCGGTCTATCTATGCACGCCAAAGCGCCCAGCGGCGCTCGGGTAGGGGACTGGGCCCGCTCGCCGTTGATCAGCAAGGGCAGAGGAGGCGTAGTGGAAACCGGCACATCGGGCTCCTCCGCATGGACCGCGCCTGTGAATAGGAGCGAGATGAGCAGAAAAAGCGGTAGGAGAAGCAGACCCCTTCTCATAGCGCCAACTCCTTCACCACAAAGGGAATGGTCTGCATCGCCTCAACAACATACCCAAGATAGGGGACAGCCGTGATCATTCGCCCTGTGATCACGTGCGGGTCAACGTCTTCACCCTCCGGGTTTGCGTCCCCTTTGATGAAATACCGGCCGCTGGGCTGTTGGGTCATGATCCGGTGGATGATGATTGCATCCCCCTCGCCTGCCAGCTCCTGCCGGTAGCCCACTACATCTCCTATCGTGTAGGTCTCGCTGCGCCGCAGGATAATAAGGGAGCCTGGCTGGATGGTCTCTTTCATACTGCCTGAAAGGACGAAATGGTACGACATCTCTCCACCCAGGGCGGTTGGGAGCCACAGGGGAAGAGAGAGCAGAGCCAGCGCCAAGCCGAGTATCAGTTTCATTGCGCCTTCAGTTGGTAGGTGATGCTGTAGGAGCTTGCCCCACTGGTTGGAACGTTAGGAACCTCTATGGTCACGGACTTTGGCGTGTTAGCCGTGACCGTGTATGCGGTCTGTCCTTGGGAACTTGTGGCCCCGGACACCACTGTTGCGTAGGCAACATACGTGCCACTTTGGTTGCAGAGTACGGTGAGCGTCACATCCTGGATGGTTGCCGAAGCCTGAGCGGCATCGGACTCAATGAGTTTGCAATGGGCTACGGTATAGCTGCCGGCCCCCAGCATTCTTGCGGCGCCCGTCATAGAGGCGCTGTGTGCGACCGTTCCTGACACAAGGGCCAGGAAGCACACGCCCAGGAACCAGATGAGGAGAACTCGAAGCACCTTTGCGGCCTTTCACCTATTAACATGCCGAAAGACCGGTGGCCCTCACCTTGGCCACCTGGCCATAGGCCACGTCTGGAACGACGTTGACGACCTTGTTGTTGAACGCTGCGCCTGTCCCGGTTGCGACGCAGCCGGTGCTGATGACAGCGCCGGAGCCATCCAAGAGTTGAACTCTGACTCCGCGGTTCTGGTTGCTGCCCTTGGTCCCGCTGACCGTCACGGTGGTAACCGTGTCCCCTGAAAGGTTGGCCGTCATGGTCCACGTTTTCACCAATGTAGGGGAGGACCAGACGGCCTCGAATACAACCGACCCTGTCCTGTGCACTATCGGGTCGCCGCCCACAGTCATTGAAGCGGCGAGAGCCTGGGACACGAACAGGCTTGCGATGATCAGCAGAAACGCAATGAATGCGATCTTCATAGACCTCACATGCAGACGCATGTCTCGCCATGCCTAAGGAGGCCACAGGTAGCCGGAACGTCACGCTCTTCCGCTCCCACCGCGACGCTGCGCGGTGGGAGCGTCCTCTTCTCTAAAGCGAACGCGGAGCTTCCAGCGTCACGCCTGGCGGTGACTGCCCGACCAGTCCTACCAACGTCCCAATGAGTACGACCTAGCTCTGGAAGATAATGACCTTCGCCTGGGTCACGGAGTCGGCCTCTACTGCCGGCGATATGGTCACGGAGTCTGTCCTGGATACGACGCCCGAGCTGACTACCGATGCCGTCCCCGTGCTGGACCCAACAACCACTCGGATCGTGTAGTCCGCGTTGCTGGAGGGAGTCCACGTGACGTCCGCCCCGGTAACCTGGCCTGAGGCGTTTGTGGTCCAGGCGACAGTTGCCGACAGAGTTGGGGCATCGACAGCCACGTTTCCTGTGCCGCCAATCCTCCTTGTCGTGCCGGTCATGTTGGCTGCAAAGGCTTCCAAGGTCACCAGACTGGCCACTACCAAAAACAATACTATGAGAAGCTTCATGTCGTCCCTTTCCTTTCGCGATTCACGTAGCTCTATTTCATGCCAGCAACGTAGGAAAAAGAAGTGGGGACTGTCTAGACATCTGATACAGAGTTGTTGCCCTGAACAGGCTATTGGAGGTAGGAGGAAGGCATGTGCCCCTATCTTCGCCACCGGACAGAACACAGGCCAAACGGACCTCTCTGGACGTAGTTCTGGATCATGGCTCTGTACCAACGCTGCTGTGCGGGAGCCCCCCGTTTGAATAACCTGGGGTCATGGCGATACGAATTGAAGACATTCAGAATGCAGAAGTCCTTGGCAAATTCCCGACAGATGCCTTGGACCGGATCAGCGAATGGGCCGACGAGATCGAACTAGACTCGGGGGAGGACTTGAGCAAAGACGTCGGCGGGGGAGAATGGCTCTACATCATCAAGACTGGGATGTTGGGGCTGTACGTCTCCGTGGGAGGAGACTTACTGGTCCCGTACGCTGTGCTTGGAACCAAGCGAATCGTTGGGATGTCCGGCTTTCCTGAAGAGCGCGTCTTCTCCATTACGGCTTCGACTCTCATAAGGGTGCAGGCAGGGCCTCTCAGGCGCTACGTCATGTCTGAAGAGAACATGAGCCTTATCGTCCGCGAAGAGCTCCTGCGAATTTCCCGCCGGCGCATGGCTGCCCTTGTCCGTGCGCTCTCCGGTAGAGACTCTGCTGCCTGGGGAGCAGTCATAGGCCCCGCTCCGAAGGACGCGGCCCGCAGGCCGGGCTAACCGACCCCGACGCTCTGTCGCATCGCCCAACCCCTGGTACGGAGTCTACGCCGCCGTCACCTGCCGCGACGCTAGCGGCCACGCGCTCCATCGAGAGCAAGGCGTCACCCTGGAGCAGGCGCTGGCGATGTACGCGGGCAAGCGGGCATACAGGCAAGCGGACAAGGGACGGGCATTCGGGCATTCGGGTAGGGGATAGCGCGGACCTGGTGGTGCTGGACAGGGACGTGGCGCAGGCGCGCGTTGAGGAGCTGGCGCAGGTGCAGGCGGTCGCCGCGCTGGTGGGCGGGGAGGTTACCACACCCTAAAGGGTGTGGCTTGGCGGTCCACACGAAGCCGCATCCTTTAGGATGCGGTGCCGTCAAGCATCAACCAGTACTGGCGAGATGCGCTTACAATGGAGTAAGCAACCGTGAGAGAATAGAAGTATGGTCAAAGAGATGCTAAAGGTTGAGCTCAAGCCGGACACCGACTTGGCCAAGGTTGTGGATGACGTGTGCAGGGACGGCGTGCCGCGCCTGTTGGAGCGGGACGGCGTGCCTGTGGCGATGGTGTCCAAACCAGGGGAAGTTGCCAAGAGCGGGATCAACCCCACCGGCCATTTTGACAGGGAGAAGTTCCTGTCCTTTGCAGGGGCGTGGGAAGACATAGATGCTGATGCGCTCATTGAGTACATCTACAAAGGCAGGCATGAGGCGCCACCCAGCCCGCCGGTAACGTTTGATGTATCTTCTTGACTCGGAATGGGTAGTGGATTTTGTGAGCAATAGACGGCAAGCTGTTGAACTGGTGAATAGCTTTGCTCGTGAGGAACTTGCCCTCAGCACTATTACAGTGGGCGAGGTTCTTGAAGGGCTCTTGGGCAAGTCTTTGCCCGAACGGTACAGGACTACTTTTGAAGACTTTGTTACCTCTGCTCTCATCTTCGTGGTGGACGAGCGGACTGCCCGTGAATACGCTAAGATACGCGCACACTTGCGTTCCACCGGCAACCTTATCCCTGAGAACGACCTGTGGATTGCTGCAACTGCTTTGGCTTACGACCTGACACTGGTCAGCCGCGACGGGCATTTCCAGCGCGTGGAAGGACTGAGGGTGTACTGAGGCAGTGGGCCAAAGGGAGTTGATACCGATCTGAGAAATAAAGGTGAAGCATGGGCCTGTTTGATTGGATTACCACGCCACTAACGTGTCCATACTGCGGCACACCAAGCACGGAATGGCAGACCAAAGACCTTGATCCCACGATGACGGGAGGGTGTCCTATAGTTAGTTGAAATTGAAGCGGCTCCCTGACCTGTGGTTAGATGTGGTAGATCAAGACCCATCATCCCAGAAGGAGGGAGCCGACAATGGAC
>JACQUI010000141.1 GCA_016210395.1 Chloroflexota bacterium
CACCTCTCGTGCTCTCGTCTCCTCCCACTTCCCGTGCGGGAAGGGGCCAGGGGGTTAGGTCGTCCACTTGCCCGCATGTCCGTATGTCCTGGACCGGTACAAGTTGTTGACAAAACACCGTTTTCTGGCGACAATGCCACCATCTAAACCTGCCTTAGAGGGAAGTCTCAATCGTGATAAAGGCAGGAGATTGCTGCTGAACACAAGAAAGGGGTTCTGTATGGATTTCGGATGGTCAAAGGAACAGCAGGCCCTACGGGAGGAAGTCCGTAGCTTCCTCAATGACAACCTCACTCCTGAAGTCGTGGCGGAGATGGACGAGGGCGCCGAAGGCCGGAGCCGCGGGCGCGGCCCCAAGACGATGGAGTTCCTGGGCAAGGTGAAGCAGAGGGGGTGGCTGGGGATTAGCTGGCCCAAGGAGTTCGGCGGCCAGGGCAAGGACCGCATTACCCAGTACCTGGTGGAAGAAGAGATGACGCGCAACGGCGTCAGCATTGACCAGGGCGGATCGGGCATCCCAGCGCTCATGGCGGCGGGCACCGACGAGCAGAAGAACTACTACATCCCCAGGATGATCAACGGCGAGATCACCTTCGCCCAGGGCTTCACCGAGCCCTCCGGCGGTGCGGATCTGGCCTCCCTCCAGTGCCGCGCGGTTGAAGACGGCGACTTCTTCGTCATCAACGGCCAGAAGATCTTCACCTCCAGCGCGCACGTCTCGACGCACATCTACCTCATGAGCCGCACCGACCCGGACGCGCCCAAGCACAGGGGCATCTCCATCCTGATCTTCGCTCTGGACACCCCGGGCATCACCGTCGGGCCGCTCTGGACCATCCAGAACGACCCGCGCGCCCCTCGAGGCACGACCTACGGCACCCCAAGGACCAACGAGACGTTCTACGAGGACGTGCGCGTCCCGAAGAGCTCCCTCCTTGGCGAGAAGAATATGGGCTGGTACGTCGGCGCCATGGGCCTGAACCTTGACCGTGTCGGGGCGGGCCGCTACCTCATGTCTATCCGCCGGGACGAGGACATCACCAACTGGGCCAAGTCCAACACCCTGGGCGACTACGACATGAAGGAGAACCAGGCCATCCGCGACCGCATTGCGGACCTGTGGACCGAGGCGCAGGTGTGCCGCCTCATGACCCTGCGCAGCATGTCCATCATCGAGCATGGCGGGAACTTCACCTACGAAGGCTCCGCCGAGAAGGTCTGGGCTCCTGAGCACGGCGTCAAGTGCACCGAGTCCATGGTGCAATTCTTCGGCCCGTACGCCCAGCTTCTCAACGGCTCGCCGGACAACATCGAAAGCGGGCTGTACGCCCACAACCTGCTGGGCGCGTTCCAGTCCGGCATCAACCACGGCAGCACCCAGATCATGCGCGACCAGGTCGCCCGGCGCGGCCTCGGCATGCCGCGCGGCTAGCCGTTCCCTGCCAACGCATCACAGGCCTGCCCCGTTCCGAGGCAGGCCTGTTGTGTTGATGAGGCATGGAGCATCCCTGATGCCCAGTGCGTGGTCAGAGAACGGTACGCGGGGATCGGTGGCAAGCAAACCGAAGGGTGAAATCCTTGCTCACTCGTTGACATCGCCGCGCTTTGGGTGTAGGCCTGTGCCGACGACGTATCAGGCTCTCAGGAATGGGTTCACTCCGTCGGCAACTTGCCGGGGTGTGAGGATAGGCGCTTCTTGAGCATACATAACGAGCAATAACAAGAGGAGGCGTCAATGGTAAAGGCAACAGCGGGTGCGGCAGTCGTGGAAGCGTTGCGGGCTGAAGGGGTAAGGTACGTGTTCGGCATTGTTGCACACACGTTCCAGCCCATGATCGAGGCGCTGTACGGCCAATCGGACATCAGATTCGTAAGTGGTCGCCACGAGCAGGGGAGCGCCTTCATGGCCGACGGCTTCGCGCGCGCCTCCGGTTTGCCGGGAGTTTGCGTGGCTGTCAGCGGACCAGGTGTCACCAACCTGATGACGGGGGTCCTCGCCGCCTACCAAGGCCACTCGCCTGTTATCGCCCTGGCCGGCGGGATCGCTCGGCGCGGAGTGCATCGCGGCGCCCCTCAGGAGGCGGACAACATCGGCATTATGCGACCGGTGACCAAGGATGCCATACGAGTGGAGAGCGCCGATCGAATTCCCGATCTGTTCCGACATGCCTTCCGGCAAGCTATGGCGGGGAAAAAAGGCCCAGTGTTCATCGAGCTCCCAATGGATGTCCTGGAGAGCCCGGAATTCGACGCGGATATCCTCTCCCCTGATGCGTACCGTGTGCATCACCGCGTACCGGGCGACCCGGAGCAGGTGCGGCGCGCCGCACAGCTACTCACAGAGTCGAAACGGCCGGTCATCATTGCCGGAGGGGGCGTGAATCACAGCGGGGCGACTCGCGAGGTCGTTGAGCTGGCCGAGTTGCTGTCTATCCCCATGGTCACTCCGTTCCAGGGCAACGACGCCGTCCCCAACGCACATCCGCTGTACGTGGGATCCCTAGGGACAAGCCCGGCGCGGGCAGCCCCGGAGGCGGCCGAGCTGTGCGCCAAGGCAGATGTCATCGTGGCAATAGGGTCGCGGCTCAATGGCGCAACCACCGGCTACGACAACAGGTTCATATCCAAGGATGCACGGATCATTCAGATTGAGATTGACGAAGAGGAGATTGGGCGCAGCTTTCCAATCACTGTGGGCATCCATGGCGATGCCAAGGCGGTGCTCCAGGACGTACTGGCGGTCATTCGTGCTCAAGGGACCGAGGGCGGAGACCCGCGTTGGAAAGCCGAGGCTACGGCGCTCAAGGCCCGGCGCCGCGCGCGGCTGGATGCCGAAGCGCGCCTCTCAGGCATGCCGTTGAAGCCCCAGCGTGTCTATGGCGAATTGCGGAAAGTCATTCCTCCTGAGGCTATTGTAACCCTGGACGCTGGAACGTGCCCCGGCATAGGGTTTGACCGCCTGGAGTTCCAGCAGCCTCGCACGCTTATCGCGCCTGGAGACCTTGGCGGCCTTGGATTCGCCTTCCCCGAGGCGCTGGGGGCAAAGCTTGGCCGTCCTGAAGCGCCGGTCATCGCTATCCATGGCGACGGCGGCTTCCTGTACAACAGCCAGGAACTGGAGACAGCGGTGCGGGAGAAGATCGCGACGGTCACCATCGTCATGAACAACAACGAGTGGGGATCAGAGAAACTCATAGAGCTGCGACGCGATCCCAACCGCCTGGTGGGTGTGGACATCACCAACCCCCGATTTGACAAGCTGGCTGAGCTGTACGGGGCCCGAGGGTTTTACGTGGAGCGCGCCGGGGATTTGGGCGATGCTGTGAAGGCCGCGCTGGCCTCAGGGCTTCCGAGCGTCATCGAGGTGCCCGTGGAACCGATTGGACAGACGCTTCCCGTGCGATAAGCGCCCCGCCGACTACGCGAAACGACACGGGCGCCGCAGAAGTCGGGAACGCGCGCGATGGCGTGGGGCATGGCGGGGCGCTACACTACGTTCTCCGCCATGACCCTCCAGCCCACGCCATACGCAGAGGTTGCCGTGGACGCCCCCATCCGAGGCGCCCGCACCTTCACGTACCTCATCCCCAACAGCATGACCCTTGCCCCGGGGCAGATGGTGCAGGTCCCCTTCGGCCCCCGCGTAGCCGACGGCGTTGTGGTCAAGCTCAGCCCCTCCACCGCCATTGACCCGCTCAAACCTATCCGTAACGCCGACGCACTCGGCCCCTTGCTGGCGTCCCACCAGCTTGACCTGGCCCACTGGATCAGCGACTACTACCTCTCGCCGCTGTACGACGCCCTGGCCCTCATGCTGCCTCCCGGCTCCAGGGGACGGACACTGGGCGTCGTCCTCCGCCCGGACGATGAGGCGTTGGCGGCCATGAGCAGCGGCTTGCGGGAGAAGGTGGCCGCCCTGTTCCCAGGCAAGAGGAGGCTCATCAGGGAAGAGGTGCTGCGCGCCAGAGCGGGACAGCGTGGCCAGCGGGAGCTGGAGCGCCTGTTCCGCAAGGGGGCGCTGACCCGCGACTGGCGGTGGCGCGCCCTGCGACCGCCGCCGGCGGTGGCCAGTGAGCCGCCGTTGCCGACGCCGGAGCTCCCCCTGCCGACGACACTCCACCAGCGCATGGCCCTCGACGCCGTCTGCGCCGCCCTGGACGCCCGGCAGCACGGCGCGTTCCTGCTGCACGGCGTCACGGGCAGCGGCAAGACGGAGGTCTACCTGCAGGCGCTGGCGCGGTGCCTGGAGTCGGGGCGCAAGGGGATCGTCCTGGTGCCCGAAATATCGCTGACGCCCCAGGCGGTGCAGCGGTTCGAGGCGCGCTTCCCCGGG
>JACQUI010000137.1 GCA_016210395.1 Chloroflexota bacterium
GCCCGCACACCAGCGTGCTGTACATCGCTCCCGGCAACGGCGGCACCTCCGGGCTGGGGACAAACGTGCCTGTTGCTCCCACAGACGTGCAGGGTCTCCTGGCGACGGCGCGGGAGCGCAAGGTTGGCCTGACAGTTGTGGGGCCGGAGTCGGCGCTGGAAACGGGCGTGGTGGATGCGTTCCAGCGAGCGGGCGTGCCAATCTTCGGCCCAAGCAAGGCCGCTGCCTGCATTGAAACGAGCAAGGCGTTTGCCAAGGAGATCATGCTCCGGAACCATGTGCCCACGGCCCAGGGCATGGCTTTCGATTCCTACGAAGAGGCGCGCCGCTTTTTGGAGGGTCACGATGGCCCCATCGTGGTCAAGGCAGATGGCCTGGCCGCTGGCAAAGGGGTCACCATCGCAATGAGCCGAGCCGAGGCAATTGCCAGCCTGGACCTCTTCATGAAGCAGCGTGTCTTCGGCGATGCGGGATCCCGCGTTGTCCTGGAGGAGTTCATGGTAGGGCGGGAGGTCAGCGTCTTCGCCTTCACCGACGGGTCACGCATCTCTCCACTCGTGGCGGCATGCGACTACAAACGGGCGCTGGATGACGACCAAGGCCCCAACACGGGCGGCATGGGCAGCTACAGCCCGCCGGAGTTCTGGGATGCTGAACTGGCCAGGGAAGCGGAGCAGCGCATTTTTCGTCCTGTCATTGACGCGCTGGCAAGGGAAGGCCGCCCCTACCGTGGCGTCCTGTACGGGGGCCTCATGCTGACCAGAAGCGGCCTGAAGGTCGTGGAGTTCAACGCACGCCTGGGCGACCCGGAGACGCAGGTGGTGTTGCCCAGGCTAAAGTCCGACCTGGTCGAAATCGCGCAGGCGGTGTCGCAGGGCGACCTTTCCAAGACGGCGGTCGTGTGGGATGATACGGCGTGCGTGGGTGTTGTCATGGCCTCGCAGGGGTATCCGGATTCCTACACAACGGGGTATCCAATCCGTGGGCTGGAAGCCGCCAAAGCCAAGGGGGAAGCGCTGGTGTTTCACGCCGGTACCAGGGCAGACGGCGAGGCTGTGGCAACCAGTGGCGGCAGGGTCCTGACAGTGGTAGGACAGGCCCCTACCCTGGCGGAGGCCCGCGCCAGAGCCTACGCTGCAGTCCAGAGCATCCACTTCGAGAACGCCTATTTCCGCAAGGACATTGCCCTTCGGGCCATTGGCAGGGTGTCATGAGCGCCATGTACGTAGAACCAAAGATACCGCAGCGCACGTTCCAGGGCTATCTGGAGCGGTTCAAGGCTCTTCAGCAGACCGAGGCCGTCAAGAAAATCCACCAGCGGAAGTGGGGCAAGGCTGAGCGCGCCAGGGAACTGGTCAAAGAGGAGACGCTGAACAGCTTTACCCTGGAGCAGGCCGAGGAACTGTACCGCTGCCTGCCGGTGTCCCAGCGGGGCCGCCAGCAGTTCCTGAGCAATCCCATCGAGGTCATCAGGGAATCGCTGCTGTTCCTGCTGTGGGAGCCGCTGATGTACGAGATGCGCGTGTACGAGTTCCTGGACCAGGGGGAATGGCTCAGGGGCGCTGACATTTCGCTTGCGGCGGCCCTGCTGTGCACCAAGGACCCGGACCTGTACGGTCCCATCAGCGCCAACACGGAAAAAGGTCTGAAAGTCCTCGGCATGTACCCGGTGTTTGAGAAGAACGAAAGCAATGCCGGCAGGTTCCAGAAGGTGCAGGAGACCCTTTTCTATCTGTTCCGGAGGAGCGACCTCAGAGACCTCCTGGAGACGGATGACTTTCTAGAAGCACTTGCCAAGGGCCTGCTCAAGGTGAGCTAGCGCTTGCTTGCATAGATACTATTTCGATGGACTCCTATTTCCCCTGAGACCGTCGAAGGGCGCGGTCGTGTTCGACAGGCTCACCACGAACGGGACATGATTGGCGGGCCATTTTCGCCACTAGGCGCCGGAAGGCCCAGCGCCTGCGGACCGCAGCCTTCCCACCTCTTCACGCAGGGCCTGCACTTCGGAAAGCAGTCTGTCCAGGCGGTCATCTTGTTGGTGCGCCTGGCCGGCATGTCCACCGTTTCCCCTGGTCAAGAAAGAGGCCAGGTTTGCGGTGACGCCGCTGTAAAAGGCGACGCCCGTAAGCATCAAGACGACGCCGACTGCTCTGCCTCCAGGGGTCACGGGCACCATGTCGCCGTAGCCAACTGTGGTAACGGTGGCCACAGCCCACCAGAGGGCATCAGGGAACGTCTGAATGGAGGCTCGCTGGCTTGACGCTTCCAGCGCCGGCAGCAACGTCGCGGCGACCAGGACAATCCCGAGTCCGTAGACAAACAGGAAATCTACGTTGACAAGTCTGCGCGCGCCTATGATTGCTCGGGTGCCGTAGGCAAAGAGGCGCAACAGGCGCAGCGGACGGAAGAAGGGGATCGCCACTACCAGTGCATCCAGCCAGTGGCGGCGCAGGTACTCCAGCTTGCGCGGCGCTACGATCACTTTTATCCCCAGGTCCACGGCGAAGAGCGCCCAGATGAACGTATCCAGGGCAAGAAACACGTCTTGCTCGGCGGGCGAAAGGGGCCACAGGAGCGGCCCCAAGAGCAGCGGGACCATGACAAAGGCAAGCACAAGCAACGGCAGCTCCGTTGCGCGTTCCATGCGGGTGAGAAGCGCTTCCCTGTGCGCTTGGTCCGCATCTTCGAAGAGAGCACGGATATTCATGCAGCGAGCCTCCGTGGCTGTCGGTCCTCACAAGTTCGGCAACCCTTCCGTCCAAAGCGGCGGGGGCAAGGCATGCCCCAAACTGGCCAAGCGATACTATATACCGCCGCAGTCCAGGACGCATCCGTATGGAGCTTGAGAACGTACTGGTAAGGGACGTGGCGATCATCATGGCAACCGCGGGCATCGCGTTGCTGGTGTTCCGCCGCCTGGGCCAACCCCCCATCCTTGGCTATCTCATCGCGGGCGTGATCGTCGGTCCTTTCACCCTGCCCATTCCGTCTATTGAAGACATTGAAACCATCCGCCTCCTTTCCGATCTCGGCCTGGTCGTCCTCCTCTTTGCCCTGGGGCTGGAGTTTGGCTGGGAGCGCATACGCCAGGTTGGGATGAACGTGGTCATCATCGGCGTCATGGAGATCGCCTTCATGATGGCGCTTGGGTACGAGATCGGCGTGCTGATGGGGTGGACCGGTGCAGAGGCGATTTTTCTCGGGGCGTGCATCGCTATCAGCAGCTCAGCCGTCCTGGTGAAGGTGCTTCGAGACGCCGGCAAGCTGCGAGAAGGGTTTGCCCGGCTCATCGTCGGGATTCTTGTGGTTGAAGACTTCGCCGCAGTCATCTTGTTGACGCTGCTGTCCGGAGTTGCGGACATTGGCCCTGCCGTTTGGAGCGACGTCGGCTTCCTGGCCGGAAAGCTGGTGCTTTTTGCCGTTGCGGCCCTGACCCTTGGGACGCTGCTGGCCCCTCGCCTTATCGGCTGGGTTGCCCGTCTACGGTCTACAGAAGCGCTGCTCCTGGTGAGCTTGGCGCTGTGCTTCGGCCTTGCCCTGCTTGGCCAGGAGCTAGGTTTGTCTGCGGCGGCAGGGGCCTTCCTCATAGGAACGGTGCTGGGAGACACGAAGCAGTCGCACGACATCTACGAGATCATGGTCCCCATCAGGGACATGTTCGGGGCGCTGTTTTTTGTTTCGATTGGCATGTTGATAGACGTGCGGCAGATACCGAACGTGCTGCTCCCCGCCCTGCTCGTGTCCTTCGTTTTTGTGGCCGGCAAAGTCCTGGCGAACACGCTTGGCACATTCCTCACCGGACACGATTTCAGAACATCGCTACGGGTGGGCATGGGCATGCCGCAGATAGGAGAGTTCTCCCTGGCTATGGCGAAGGTAGGGACCGAGCGCGCGGCGCTGGGCGCGTTTTTCTACCCTATCCTGGCGGTGACCACTGCTTTTACTTCTGCGGCGTACCCCTACATCTTCCGGTCCGCCGACGCTGCGGCCAGATACTTGGAGCGACGCTCCCCGCGCATGTTGCAGCTCTACGTAGTCAATCTTGAGCGGTGGCTTGCCTTTCTCCGGCGGTCTTCCGGCAAACGCAGCCCTGTCACACAACGCCTCAACCACGCCACGCGCGTTGCCCTGCTGAACATTGCGATCATTATGACCCTTGTGGCCGTGGGCACCTTTGCCTTGCGCTTTTCAAACGAACTCTCCAGCCTGTTGCCGCTGCCGGAAGGCCTGGTAGGACTGGTCATTGGATTCGGCGTGATCGCACTGTGCGTCCCTTCCGGCTTTGCGATCTGGCGCGAGCTTCAAGCCATTACCGAGGAACTGACGGTCCAGCTCTTTCAGCGCCGCGCAGCTTCCCTCCGCCGGTGGAACCGGGAGGATCTGCGGCAGGTCATTCGCGATAGCATTCTGGCGGCGCTGGTGGTCCTCATTGCTATCTGGACGATTCCATTCGTATCTCACCTGCTTTCCCTCGGCCGCTTGTCTATCCCTGTGCCCCTGCTCCTGCTGGGAGGGGCCGTATTCATCACTGCCCGCATCGCTTTCAAGATCCACGCCATACTGGTAGCGACGTTCAGCAGGACATTCCTGGGACAGCAAAAAGACCCCGATCCCGATCCGCCGGACGAACCAAAACAAGGCGACTCCTAGCCTCTTGTCTCTCCAGTAGCCTTCCTGGGTGCATGCCTGTGTGCGCCTGGACGCTAGCCCCTTGGCTCTTCCGTAGTCATGTTCCCATCAGCGCGCCTTTTTGTCCCTCATGCAGTTTATCTGGCGCTTCGTTTGTGATAGGCTACTACGTAATCGTCTACGCATTGGTATTGTTACATCAGAGGTAGGGTATGTTGGACTATAAGCCAAACGCCGTCCTTTCTACTACGGAATACAAGGTCGTGGGCACCCGCCCGCCCCGTCATGACGCCCTGGACAAGGTGACAGGCAACGCCAGGTACGGCGCGGACGTGCGCCTGCCCGGCATGCTCTACGGAGCCGTGCTGCGCAGCCCCCACGCGCACGCCAGGATCAAGTCCATTGATGCCAGCAGGGCGAGGGCTCTTCCAGGCGTCAAGGCGGTTATCGTCTCATCGGACCTGCCGGACCTCTCGGGCAAGGTGGCGGACCTCGGGGAGGGCGCGCGGGCCAACTATACCTTCATGAGCCAGAACATCCTGGCAGGCCCCAAGGTCCTGTACAAAGGCCATGCCGTTGCCGCTGTTGCCGCCACCAGCCCCTTCCTTGCAGAAGAGGCGCTGGCGCTGATCAAAGTGGAATACGATGTTCTGCCCGCCGTCCTGGACGGGCGCGAGGCCATGAAGGACGGCGCGCCCGTCCTGCATGAAGGGCGCAACGCGCTGGCGGGACCCGGTGCGCGGCCCGGGGCATCTCCCACCAATATCGCCAGCCGCGTGGAGTTCAAGCTGGGCGATCTGGAAGAGGGCTTCAAGAAGGCCGATGTCATCGTGGAGCGGGAGACGCACACCAAGGCGGTGCACCAGGGGTACATCGAGCCGCACGCCGCCACCGCCCAGTGGCACGCCGACGGCAACGTCACCGTCTGGTCCAGCAGCCAGGGGCAATTCATGGTGCGGGAGCAGACCTCCACTATCCTGGGCATCCCGGTCTCTCGTGTGAAGGCGGTCCCCATGGAGATCGGTGGCGGGTTCGGAGGCAAGCTGGTGGTCTACCTGGAGCCCCTGGCGGCGCTCCTGTCGCGCGAAAGCGGCGGCCAGCCGGTGAAGCTCACCATGAGCCGCACGGAGGTCTTCGAAGCCACCGGCCCAACGTCAGGCACGCACGTCAGGGTGAAGCTGGGCGCTACCAAAGAAGGAAAGCTGGTTGCGGGCGAGGCGCATCTGATCTATGAGGCCGGCGCCTATCCAGGTTCCCCTGTTGGCGCCGGATGCCGCTGCATCTTCGCGCCGTACGACATCCCCAACGCCTATATCGAAGGCTACGACGTGGTCGTGAACATCCCCAGGTCTGTGGCGTACCGCGCCCCAGGCTCGCCGGCCGCCGCCCTGGCTATGGAGACCGCCATTGACGAGCTGTGCGAAAGGCTGGGGATGGACCCCCTGGAGTTCCGCATCCTGAACAGCGCCAGAGAGGGCGTCCGCCAGGCCACGGGGCCTGTCCACGGCAAGCTCGGCCACATCGAGGTGCTGCAAGCTGCAAAGAGCCACGACCACTATGCCGGCAAGCTGGCCGGCCCCTACCGTGGGCGTGGCGTTGCCAGCGGCTTCTGGTTCAACGCCAGCGGCCCTTCCAGCGCCATCGCCAGCGTCAACCCCGACGGCACGGTCAGCCTTGCGGAAGGCTCTCCGGACATCGGGGGCACCCGCACGTCCGTTGCCATGCAGCTGGCGGAAGCCTTGGGCATTCCAGTCAGCAAGGTGAAGCCCAGCGTGGTTGACACAGACTCCATCGGCTTCACCTCCGTCACAGGCGGCAGCGGCGTGACGTTCAAGACCGGCGTTGCCTGCTACGAGGCCGGGCTGGACATCAAGCGCCAGATGATCGAGCGCGCCGCTGCCATCTGGAACGTTGCCGTCGAAAACGTCGAGTACAAAGAGGGCGCGCTGTTCCACACTTCAGACCCCAACTTGAAGCTCACCTTTGCGGAGCTGGCTGCCCGCCTCAACGCCACGGGCGGCCCCATTGTGGGACGCGCGACTGTTAACCCCCGGGGCGTCGGCGCCGCCGTAAGCACACACCTGGTGGACGTGGAGGTTGACCCCGACACGGGCAAGGTGACCGTGCTGCGCTACACTGCCGTGCAAGACGCGGGCAAGGCGGTGCATCCCACCTACGTGGAAGGCCAGATCCAGGGCGGCGTCGCGCAGGGCGTCGGCTGGGCGCTGAATGAGGAGTACTTCTACAACGACCAGGGCCGCATGATGAACGCCAGCTTCCTGGACTACCGCATGCCCACGTCGCTGGACCTTCCCATGATAGACACCGTCATCGTGGAAGTAGCGAACCCGGGCCATCCCTTTGGCGTGAGGGGTGTTGGAGAGGTGCCCATCTGCCCGCCGCTGGCCGCCATGAACAACGCCGTGTATCATGCCATCGGCGTTCGCATAGATGAGCTGCCCATGACGCCTGCTAGAGTCCTGGCGGCATTGCGTTCAAACGGGCACAAGAACGGCCACAAGGGGTAGAGGCATGCCGCAGGTCTGGCTCTTCGCATCATTGCGAAACGTGACCCGGGGCAAGTGCCCCGTGACGGTGCCGGGCGCGACGGTGCGACAGGTCGTCGAGAGCTTGGACACGGAATACCCCGGCGCGCGGGAGGCATTGACCTTGGACGGCGATCTAATGCCGGGCCTGGCGGTGGTTGTAGACGGCGAAACCAGCGCCCTCGGCTTGCTGCAGCCCGTGCAGGAGGCCAGCGAGGTCCATTTCCTCCCGGCAATCGGCGGAGGTTCTCCCAGCGCCTGAAGGAGAAACGTCGCGTAGGGGCGAGGTCACCTCGCCCGTCTTCAGTTGTCATCTAGCCGAAACACCAAATGACCCTGGTTGACCTGCCGCCTTGGGTCTGTTGTAATAGTGGGGCGTCGCTTTTGGCGCCCCACTACTCTTTACCCTGCGGCGGGCTGCCCGCCTTCAAAGGATGTCCTTGACAATCCCCTTCCTGGCCTCATCGCTTCCCTTGATGCATCGCACAACGCGCACGGTCATTCCCCTTGCAATCGTCGTTCTCACGCTGGCGTCGTTTGCTGCTTGCGCGGCCCCCACTTTTGCTCCGCCATCCCCAACCCCCACGCCTGCCGGCGCTCCGGCGGCCACGGCCACACCCACGCCAAGCACTGCTCAGGAGAAACTCATGGCCCAGAATGGCGACACAGTGGAAGTCCATTACACGGGCACGCTGGACAGCGGCGAACAGTTCGATAGCTCCGCTGGGAGCAGTCCATTGAGCTTCAAGGTAGGCAACCACGACGTGATCAAGGGCTTCGACGATGCCGTTATTGGCATGAAGGTTGGCGACAAGAAAAAGTTCCGGATACCCGTGGAGGATGCCTATGGGCCTCGTCAGGACGACCTGGTTTTTGACGTGCCAAGCGCCAACGCCCCGCCCGATCTCAAGGTGGGCGACCTGGTCCGTCTCGCCAATGGCTCCAGCGCGCTCGTCGCGGCAATCACCACCACCCACGTCACCATCGACGCCAACCATCCCCTGGCAGGCCAGGCCCTCACGTTTGAGATTGAACTGATGACCATTAAGTAGGGCGTCGCCAAAAGGGAGGCCCCATGCCGCTGGTAGGCGTTGTCATAGGCAGCCGCACAGATGAACCCCTGGTACAGGACACCCTGAAGGCGCTGTCGGACATGGGCATTGAACACGAGCTCCTGGCCATGTCGGCGCACCGCACGCCTCAGAAAGTCGCTGACTACGCCAAGGCCGCTTCAGGACGCGGGATCGAGGTCATCATCGCCGCAGCAGGCGGGGCCGCCGCCCTGCCAGGCGCCGTCGCCGCCTGGACAGACCTCCCCGTCATTGGCATTCCCCTTCCCACCAGCGAGCTCAATGGCGTGGACGCCCTCCACGCCATTGTCCAGATGCCGCCTGGCGTGCCTGTGGCCTGTGTGGCAGTCGGCGCGTGGGGAGCGTGCAACGCGGCGTATCTGGCTGCGGGCATCCTTGCCCTCAAGCATGATAAGATCAGGCAGGCTTACGCTGCATACCGTAAGAGGCTGAGGGAAGGGTAAGAGTGCAATCCTGCCCTTGTTTTGGTAGAGTGAGACTATCCGAAAGTTGGACCAGGGGAAATCCCCGTGTCGGAACTCGTTCAAGTCCGCAAAAAAGCACAGGTCACTCTACCCCAGTCCGTTCGCCGATCCCTGAACATAGAGGAAGGCGACTTTCTTGATGTTCGGGTGGAGGACGGCAAGATTGTCCTGCGGGTGAAGAAGCTGGTGGACAAGGAGCAGGCCTGGTTCTGGACAAAGCGATGGCAGGAAGGTGAAAAAGAAGCAGAGGAGGATATCCGCGCTGGGCGTACCCACCGTTTTGATACTGCCAAGGATGCCATAGCCTTTCTCCAAAGGCGTGCGAAGGAAAACCCCGGCGCCGCCGGCGAGTCCTAGCCCCTCATGCCCATTCAGCTTACTGGGCGGTTTGTCAAGCAGTATGAGCGACTACCGAAGACCGCACAAAGAAAAGTGGACAAGGCGCTACGATTGCTTGATGCCGACTTCTGGCATCCAGGGCTGCGAAGTCATCCGTTGGAAGGTGGAAGACATCTTTGAGGCCTATGTAGATGCCAAGTATCGCATGACTTTTGAACGACAGGGGAATGTGTTTCTTATGCGGAACGTTGACAATCATGATGAATGCCTCAAAAACCCCTAGCCGCCGCCTTCCCACGGCCTTGCTCTTCGATCTGGACGACACCATCCTGAAGCTCGACGCCGTCGCCGAGGACTGCTGGCGCAGCATCTGCCGGCGGTACGCTCCAACCCATCTCGGCGTCGCTCCGCAGGCGCTCCAGGCCGCCGTTCTCGCGGCTAGCCGCTGGTTCTGGAGCGATCCCGAACGCCACCGGTGGGGCCGTTTCCACATGCTGGACGCCCGGCGGCAGATCGTGCAGAAAGCGTTCGGAGCCTTTGGCCTGGACCTCCCGCAGCTCACCGACCTCTTGGCCGAAACGTACAACCGGGAGCGGGAGCAGGCGGTCGAGCCTGTCCCGGGCGCCATCGAGACCTTGCGCGAGTTGAGAAGCCGCGCTCTCCCCCTGGCCCTCGTCACCAATGGCCTATCAGCCCTGCAGCGGGCCAAGCTCCAGCGGTTCGGTCTGGCGCCCCTCTTCGACTGCATCGTCATTGAGGAGGAGTTCGGTCTGGGCAAGCCGGAGCAGCAGGTCTACCGTCACGCCCTGGAGCAACTGGGGGCCTCTCCCGAAGACGCCTGGATGGTTGGCGACAACCTGGAGTGGGAGGTGGCCGCGCCACAGGAGCTGGGCATCGCCGGCGTCTGGGTGGACTGGCGCAAGACGGGCCTGCCCCAGGAGGCGCGCGTGACGCCACACAGGATTGTGCACACCATCAGCGAGCTGCTGCTGGAGTTCGCGCCTGTCGAGCAGCGCGGATGAACATTGCAGTCCTCTGCGATTTCGACGACACCACCGCCGTGGAAAACGTGGCCCACCTTGTCCTGGACCGCTTCGCCCAGGACGAATGGCGCGCCCTGGTCAAGCAGTTCCACGAGGGGGCCATCATCCCGAAGGAGTATTTCGAGCGCCCCTTCCAGTCGGTGCGGGCGGGCAAGGAAGCCATGCAGGCGCATGTGCGCGCGACTGCGCACCTGCGCGACGGCTTTGGCGAGATGGCCCGCTACTGCCGGCAGCGCGGGATTGAGGTCGCCATCGTGACCCACGGCCTGGACTTCTACGTGGAAGCTCTGCTGGAGCGGGAGGGCCTGGACTGGATCACCACCTATCCCGTTGGGGCCAAGTTCACCGGCCAGGGTATCCAGTTCGAGTACCGGTATACGCGAGCGGGCTGCGACGACTGGGGCAACTGCAAGTGCAGCGTGGTGGACCGCTACCTGGAGCGCGGCAAGCGCGTCTTCTACGTTGGCGACGGCGTTTCCGATTACTGCCCTGCCAAGAAGGCGGAGCTTGTCTTCGCCCGCGCAAAGCTCCTGGAGCTCTGCCGGAAAGACGGCCTGCCCTACCGTGAGCTACGGGAATTTGGGGACGTGGTAAGGGAGTTGGAAACGATGACAGACACGCATGATAATAGATTGAACTGACTTGGCTAGAACGGCTAGCAGAGAGAGAAGATACCCTTGACGGCGTTTCCATCATGCTCTCAAGACGACAGTATGCACGGCGTTCGCTGGGGATCATGGCGTGATTGCATAGTTAGGGCGTGGTTCTATGGGACGATATGAATTCTATGATTGGGTATGGGAAAAGGCACTAAGGGAACTCACGCTGCAGGACCCAACATTCATTGCTAAGGTTCAGGCGTTCGCACGCATGCCTGAACCTGGAGAGATGGTGCCGGACGATACGCCGCAGCCAACCTGGCGCTTTAATGCGGGTTGGACGAAGGTGTTCGAAGCGTGTGAAGACGTTGAGTGGCAAGTTCGGCGCCTCAATAGGTGCCTAGGCAAGCTGAACCCATTGATCCATGAGGGGGTGGAAGACTCTGAAGCTGCGGAAGAGTTCGACTATCATCTCGTCAGTTTCTTCATGCATTGTTATGCACTCACTGAGAAGTCCGAGAGGCTGGCTACTCTAGCCTTCCGTCATTTCTCGCGCCTATCTCGTACCAATAACCCCAAAAGAGCTTCAGCGTGGGCGCAGTGCGTCAAAACCGAACTCGCTGACAGAATTGATCCCATTCGGAGTCATTTGGTTCACGGAGTCGGTGGAAGGGGTGCCTGGGTAACTGGCGTCACTGAGGCTCAATTGTGGGAGGGGACGGTGGCGGTGCAAATGACACCGAATCTGTTCTTCGAACAGTTTGGGGTTCCTGACACCGTCGATCGCCGCCGAGCAAGGCATCAGCAAATGACAGTGGTCACTCTCGAAATCCTAAATCGCTTGGGCATGATACTTGATCAGATGCGTGAAGAGTTGGACAAGTTAACCGCATAGGGGGAACTAGACCCATGATAGACCGCTACGCGCGTCCCAAAATGAAGCGGGTCTGGTCCGAGGAGAGCAAGTACGATAAGTGGCTGGCAGTGGAGCTTGCCGTCTGCGAGGCGTGGGCCGAGGCCAGCACTATCCCCCAGGCGGACATGGCCAAGCTGCGCCATGCCACCTACAACCTTGACCGCCTGAACGAGATCTTTGAGCGCACCCATCACGACATGACGGCCTTCACCCGCTCCATCACGGAAACCCTTGGCCCCGAGGGCCGCTGGATCCACCTGGGCCTCACCTCCAACGATGTCATTGACAC
>JACQUI010000136.1 GCA_016210395.1 Chloroflexota bacterium
TGGCGCCAGAGCGTCGCTTTGGCATGCGGCTAGTATCGCACGCCGCCGGGGCGAAATCAAGCCATAGTCTTGGCTACATCCCCGTAGCTGCGTAGGTTCGAATGCCTCGGAAGTTCGGGCTAGGCATCGTCCTGAGCTTCCAGGACGACCCAAGGCTCCGCTCCACCCACGTCCTCAACCCCCACTGGGTGACCAACGGCATCTATCAGGTCGTCAACTCACCTGTCCTGAAAGCACAAAAGGGAGAGATTAACCTGGGCCAGGTCGAGGGTATCCTTGACAGAAAGCGGTACCCGCCAGAGATGCAGGGCTACATCATGGACCTGATGAAGCGGTTCGAGCTCTGTTTCTCCTTCCCTAGCAATCCAGACAACAACGATCGTTACCTTGTGCCCGAGCTCCTGGACAAGCAAGAGCCGTCGAAGGCCGCCGAGTTCAAGCCAGGGCGATGCCTGGAATTCCGGTATGACTATGCCGTCCTGCCCCAGGGCCTCTTGCCCCGGTTCATCGTCAAGACTCACACACTCAGCAACACGCTGCCGCGCTGGCACACGGGTGTCATCCTTGCCTTCGAGGGATGCCGCGCCCTGGTGAAGGCGGACACGGCAGACAAGAAAGTGCACATCCTAGTGAACGGCCCGCTAGCTGCGAGACGCCGGTTGCTGGCAATCATCCGCTCCCACTTTGAGGACATTCATGCCTCGTTGAAAGGCCTGGAGCCTACCGAGGTTGTGCCAAGCCCCATCTATCCCCAGGGCATTGCGTACAAGGACTTGTGCGCCTATGAGGACGCGGGAGAGCGGCAAATAAAGGTGGTAGTGGAAGGCAAACTTGTCACCCTTGGTGTGCAGGACCTACTCAACAGCGTAGACCTTGAAGGCGCCCGCCAGAGATATAAGCAACCAACAGGTTCAGGGCAGGCCGTCCGGCTGTTCTACAGCTATGCGCATAAAGATGAGAGCCTTCGTGATGAGTTGTCAAACTACCTGGCGCCACTTCAACGCCGTGGGTTGCTGGAAACCTGGCATGACCGCAGGATTCTAGCTGGAGAAGAAGGGGATACCGAGATTGATGAAAACCTGGCCAGAGCCGATATTGTTGTGTTGCTCATAAGCGCTCATTTCTTTGCGTCAAACTATTGCTTTACCAAGGAAATGCCCAAGGCCCTGGAGCGCCACAGCCAAGGGGAAGCAATCGTGATCCCTGTGTTGATAGAAGACGTCAACTGGAAGGAATCCCCCTTCGCTCATCTGCAATTGCTGCCAAAGGATGCAATCCCCGTGAGCCGATGGCGCAACAGGGACACCGCCTGGCGGGATGTTTCGGAAGGGATCGAGCGCGTGATCAAGAAACTTCGCCCATAATAGGAATGCGAGGTCGAAGGAAGACGCGAGCACACGCGCTTCTCGTTGACACGGTAAACATCTCAAACTAAAGTGGCCCTACTCCGGGGCCAAGCAAGGAGCAGGCATGACACAGGCAAAGACACGGGAACGGGTCCTCCAGTGGGACGAGATCACCCTGGGAGATGCGGCGCGCCCCATCTCCATCGAGGTGACGCCCCAGATGATCGCCAACTACTGCAAGTCCGTCGGCGAGGACGGGGCCATCTTCACCAGCGAGGCCATGGGCAGGGCTCAGGGGTATCCGGGCATCGTCGCCCCGGCCAGCATGTACTTCGTGTATGCGCCTTCCCGCAGGCTGGACATCATGCACGAGCGAGGCTTCATCTCGCCCGAAGAAGCCGCCGTCAACACCCGCTCCACGCCCTTCGTCGGCAACGAGGCCCGCTGGCACGGCGTCTACGTCCGCGCAGGCGACGTCATCACCAGTGTGTGCCGCTTCGCCAACAAGTGGCAGGCAAGCTCCGGCAACCGCTTCCTGTCCATCGGGGTGGAGGCATCCAACCAGCGGGGCGAGAAGGTGGTCAGCTACCTGTACAACATCATGTGGGAGTTCGCTAAAGGCCAGAAGTCGCGCCCGGCGGACGCCAAAGCCGCGCCCCCTCCCCCTGCGGCCGGGCCCGCCGGCAAGGTGATCACGCCCTCCAACCTCACGTACGAGGCCATCCAGGCTGGCGACGTGCTCCCCGCGATTCAGCGCCCCATCACCCAGGAGTACATCAACGCCTACTCCAGCCTGAACGATAGGGAAGGCAAAGGCCCCGGCCCCACGGCGCTGCTGCACGTGGACGAGGCCTTCGCTCAGGCCACCGTCTTCGCCGGCACAACCCTGCATGGCCCCTGCGCCGTCGGGCACCTGATCGTTGTCCTGACCAAGGGCTTCGGCCTGAAGCGCGTGGCCGAGGGCGGCGTATTCACCGAGCGCGCGTTGGAGCCGGTCCGCCCCGGCGACATGGTCACGTACACGGGCCGTGTTCTGGACAAGCGGGTTGAGAACAGCGTTCCCCTGATAGAGGTTGAGCTGAAGGGCACAAACCAGCTTGGGCAGACCACCGCCGTCGCCAAGGCGACGGTCAGGTTCTAGCCCCGGCCTACCGGCTCCTGCCGCGCAGGCGGGGAGCGCCGCAAACGTATTCAATCACGTTGTTTGAACACCATGTAAGGGGGCAGCCATGAATGCTCTTGAGCGCAGCTTCACCCTGGTGAAGGAGAGCCTGAAGGTCCTGCGGCAGGACCCCGAGCTTGCCGTGTTCCCCGTCATCTCATTCGTCGCCACGATGCTTGCGGCGCTCACGATAGGGGGCGTCGGCTTCTTCGCAGGCCTGCTGGACTCCGATACCCCGACGTCGGCGCTGAATATCGCTTTTCTGCTGGCGTTCTACTTCTGCACCTACTTCATCACCATCTACTTCCAGGTGGCGCTGGTGGCCTGTGTGCAGCACCGGCTCGCGGGCGGCGACCCCAACCTGAGCTTCGGGATCAACGCCGCCAACCGCAGGTTGGGCGCCATTGCCTCCTGGGCGCTCATTGCGGCGGTCGTCGGCCTTATCCTGCGGATGCTGGAGGAGGCGGCGCGGCGAAACGCCCGTGGGTGGGGCAGCATCGTTGCACAGATTGCCATCGCGATCGCAGGGGCTGCCTGGAGCCTCGCCACCTTCTTTGTCATACCAATACTCGCATCTGAGGGCATTGGCGGATTCGCCGCGCTGAGGCGGTCGGTGGGCGTGGTCAAGCAGCGCTGGGGTGAGGCGGTCATCGGCGGGGCAGGCATCGGGTTGGTCATGCTCATCGCAGGCATCGCCGTAGCCGTGGTAGTGGGAGGGCCGGCGTTTCTGGCGCTGTCGGCAGGCGGGGCCATCGCATCCTTTGGCCTGGCGCTGGCCATCATAACGGTCGTCGGAGTGCTGACCATCGTTGCGGTCGGGGCGACGCTGCAGTCCATCTACACCGCCGTGGTCTACCAATACGCGACCGCCGGCAAGACGCTCGGCGGCTTCACCCCTGCCCTGCTGGAGGGCGCGTTCCAGCCCGACCGCGGCAGCCAGCCCAGAGGCTTTGCAGGATAGCATCTCTGAGGACTGATGCAAGGCGATGGTAGGTAGGCATCGGATCGCCTAGCCGTGCTCCGCCATCGCATCTGGAATACGCTCCAGACGCCTTTTCCTGTGATACAATCACGTCGTCGAATAGGGCGTGGCGCTTGGCAAAAGCCACCCTGAAAACGTTGGCAAGGCCAATGGGAGGAGGAGGTGCAGAATGGCAACGTACGTCGTACTCTACCGGTTTACAGACGAAGGGCGGAAGAACATCAAGGCAACCGTGAAGCGGGCCACCGAGATCCGGAAGGAGAACGAGTCCCGCGGGTTCAAGGTGATCGGCCACTACTGGACGCAAGGCCAGTATGACCTGGTCGCCGTAGTGGACGCACCCAGCGAAGAGGCAATGATGGCCGGCCTGTTCAGCATCGCCGAGGCGGGCAACGTGCGCAGCGAGACCCTGCGGGCGTTTACCGACGAAGAGATGCAACGCCTTATGACGGGCGCCGCAGCTCAGGCCCGCCGCTAGGTGCGGAACTTCAGGATGACCTCTTCGCCGAGGAGACAGACGTTCCGCAGGACGTCGGCCTGGGTCATGGCGGGCGTCTGGAGCCGGCAGAGGAGGTAGTTGACGCCAAGCCTGTCCTGGAGCTCTTTCACCCGCTGCACGCACTGCTGCGGCGTCCCCACGATCATCTGGGCCGCCGCGCGGCGGCGGAACTCATCGGGTGTGGCGCCGCCTCCGTGGAAGCGG
This sequence comes from Chloroflexota bacterium, assembly GCA_016210395.1. Classification (GTDB taxonomy): domain Bacteria; phylum Chloroflexota; class Dehalococcoidia; order Lucifugimonadales; family JACPCL1; genus JACPCL1. The sequence goes on from JACQUI010000136.1 coordinate 4,194, forward strand.
TAGACCTCCTCCAGGGCTTGCTGCTCGGTCTCGGCCAGGTAGACCCAGACGCCCATAGGGAAGTCCGGCGGGACGGGCTTGCCGTGCTCAGCCAGGGCGCGCGCGTGGACAGCGCGGCCCTGCGAGATGCGCTGGATATCGCCGCTGATGGGGAACCAGGCAAAGCCGTAGCGCCCCGCCCGCTGGATAGGGGCCTCTGCGCCGCCGCCAAGCCAGACCCGTGGATGAGGTTGGCTCACCGACCGCACCATTGACTCGGTCCTGGGCACCGTGAAGTGACGCCCCTTATGCTCCACCACGCCCCCGCGCCACAGCTTGAGGATAACGTCAATCGCCTCCTCGTAGCGGGAGACGATGCGCTTCTTGTCCACTCCGAACGCCCCGAACTCTACTTCGGCACGGCCCATGCCCAGGCCCAGGATGAACTTGCCGCCAGTGACCACGTCCATGGTAGCCACCTGCTCAGCGATGTCCACCGGGTTATGCAGCGGGAGCAGTACCACTGAGGTAGCGACCTCCATGCCGTCGCCTTCTGCAGACAGGCGCGCCAGGAGGGGAAGCGTCTGGAGGCGCTGGTCCGGCGCGGTCAGGTAGTGCTGGCCGCTGCTGATGAGGGAGAACCCCATCTGCTTGGCGCAACGGACCTGCTCAGCGAGGCCATGATACCACTGGGCCGGCGTGAAACGCGTGGGGAAGTTTGCGGTGACCCAAAGGCCGAATTTCATAGGGGGCTCCTTGTACAACCATCGCATCAGTCGGAAGCATAGCCTGCACTATCCTAGCAGAGGGATTTGGTTTTGCAACACATGAGCGGGCAACGACAAATGCTGAGAAAGGGAACGGCCTGCCGCTGGCAGGCCGTTCCCTTTCTCTTTCCTCGGCAGGGGCGAGGTCTCCTCGCCCCTACATTCGTTACCCTTTCCTGTGGGTGGGCTTGGGGAACCAGGGCTCAGTCCAGGGCCAGTTGCCGTTGGGCTCGTAGGCCGGCAAGCCCTTGTTCACGCGGTCGCGGTACGGGCTTGAGATCGGCTCGCGCCACGGGTACACGGCGCCTTCGTAGGCCTTGGGGCCCTCCAGGAAGTGCCTGCATTGCTCCAGTGTTTCCACGAAGGGCGCGTTCATGTCATAGAGCCTGTCCACCGTCTTGGGGCGAGGTCCAGCGCGGGAGACGTTGCCCCAGAGCTGGCGTCCCAGGATCTCCTCGCACATCCAGACGCACCGGACCAGCTTGTCCAGGTCCACGCCGGTGTCAATGCCCATGTCCTCCATCATGTGGATGGAGTCTTCGGTCGGGGCCATGCCGGTAGCGCGGCCATTGCCGCAGTACGGGCAGCCGCCAAAGCCGCCGATGGTCCCATCCAGGCGCAGGTCGTCCTCGGGGCCAAGCGCCGTGATGTGTGCGTACTGCGAAGGTAAGGACATGCCGCGGCTGTTGTGGTAGTGGCCGCTCCAGTGGGTGATCTCCGGCCACTTCTCCTTCACGCGGTAAACGATCTCTTCCACCTTGGCGGGGTGACACCAGCCGTTGGGGTCGCCGATGGAGCACTGGGTCACCTTGATACCGGCGTCGTCCCACAGGGCGTGCTGGTGCTCCAGCATGGCCAAGTACACGTCCGCGCTGAAGTCGCCCAGGAAGTTGGAGCCCATAGAGGCGTTAGCCCCGATAGCCGCTTCCTTCGCTCCGCGCTCCATCGCTCTGGCGATAGTCTGGCCCCACGTGGACATCTCATCAGCCTGGCCCCGGTTGGTGTTGCGCTTGACGAAGACATCGCACATGTGGCAGAAGAGGCCCGGACGAGCGGTGTCTTGCTCAATGGTGAGCGGCGGCGAGTAGGCCCTGGCGCGTTCCACGCCGCGCTCGTTCAGGGCAACGGCAGTATAGATCACGCCGGACTTGGGCTTGAACTTGGACATCAGCTCGTCCATGCGCGCCATCTGGGGCGTGTAGCGAGGGCTGACGAAGGAACCCACGATAATGCGCTTGAGGCCCGTTTCGCCCAGCGCGTCCAACAGCTTGATCTTATCGTCAACGGCAATGTGCTCGTCTTCGATCTGCATGCCTTCCCGCATGCCTTCTTCAGTGTATACAACCGTAGGAAGTTTCCCAGGCATGGCTCCTCCTCTTTATGTCTCTGGAGCTCAACGCCACGTTGAGCTACCCAGGCGTTGGTAATCCCCCTTGTCCAGATAGAGCCTGGGGGCGCAGTTAGCTGCGCCCCCAGTGTTTCGCTAGCCCTTCCTGTGGGTGGGCTTGGGGAACCAGGGCTCAGTCCAGGGCCAGTTGCCGTTCGGCTCGTAGGCCGGCAAGCCCTTGTTCACGCGGTCGCGGTACGGGCTTGAGATCGGCTCGCGCCAGGGGTACACGGCGCCTTCGTAGGCCTTGGGGCCTTCCAGGAAGTGCCTGCATTGCTCCAGTGTTTCCACAAAGGGCGCGTTCATGTCATAGAGCCTGTCCGGCGTCTTGGGACGAGGTCCGGCGCGGGAGACATGGCCCCAGAGCTGGCGGCCCAGCACCTCTTCGAACATCCAGACAACCCGGACGAGCTTGTCCATGTCCACACCGGTGTCAATGCCCATGTCTTCCATCATGTGCAGGGCATCTTCCGTAGGGGCCATGCCGGTGGCGCGGCCGTTGCCGCAGTATGGGCAGCCGCCAAAACCGCCAACAGTGCCGTCCAGGGCGAGGTCATCCTCGGGGCCAAGAGCCGTGATGTGGGCATACTGCGAAGGGATGGCCATGCCGCGGCTGTTGTGATAGTGGCCACTCCAGTGGGTAATCTCCGGCCACTTCTCCTTCACGCGGTAGACGATCTCCTCCACCTTGGCGGGATGGCACCAGCCGTTGGGGTCGCCGATGGAGCACTGGGTTACCTTGATGCCGGCGTCGTCCCACAGGGCATGCTGGTGCTCCAGCATGCCCATATACATGTCCACGCTGAAGTCGCCCAGGAAGTTGGAGCCCATCGAGGCGTTCGCGCCGATGGCCGCTTCCTTGACGCCGCGCTCCATTGCGTTGGCGATGGTCTTGCCCCAGTTGGACATCTCGTCCATCTGGGAGCGGTTGGTATTGCGGCGGATGAAGACGTCGCACATGTGGACGCCCAGGCCGGGGCGGGCGTTGTCGCGCTCCACCGTCAGCGGCGGGGAGTAGGCCCGGGCGCGCTCGACGCCCCGCTCATTCAGTGCGGTGAACGTGTAGGTGATGCCGGGCTTGGGCTTGAACTTGCCCATGAGCTCGTCCATGCGGGCCATCTGGGGTGTATATCGCGGGCTGACGAAGGAACCCACGACGATGCGCTTCAGACCCGTTTCGCCCAGGGCGTCCAGAAGCATGATCTTATCGTCAACGGCGATGTGCTCGTCTTCGATCTGCATACCTTCCCGCATGCCCTGCTCGGTGTACTGAACCTTTGGGTGCTTACCTGGCATTGCTTCTCCTTCTTTCCTTAACGCGTATCCTGCCTATCCAAGGCGATGAATCCGATTCTACGCGACGTCTTCCCTGGCGATCGGTAGGGGCGAGGCATGCCTCGCCCCTACACCTTGCCGCGAACCTGCGCCTACCCCTTCTTATGGGTGGGCTTGGGGAACCAGGGCTCGTTCCAGGGCCACGCGCCGTTCGGTTCGTACGCGGGCAGACCCTTCTCCAAGCGGTCGCGATACGGGCTCGTGATCGGCTCGCGCCACGGGTACACGGCGCCTTCGTAGGCCTTAGGGCCGACTTTGAAGTGCCTGGCCTGCTCCAGCGTCTCCACGAAGGGCGCGTTCATGTCGTACAGTTTGCCCAGGGTCTTAGGACGGGGTCCCGCGCGGGACACGTGTCCCCAGAGCTGGCGGCCCAGGATCTCCTCGGCCATCCAGACGGTATCCACTAGCTTGTCAACATCCACGCCGGTGTCTATGCCCATGTCTTCCATCATGTGCATAGTGTCTTCAGTCGGCGCCATGCCGGTGGCTCGGCCATTGCCGCAGTACGGGCATCCGCCGAATCCGCCGATACATCCGTCCAGGTGCAATTCATCCTCGGGGCCAAGGGACCGGAGATGGGCATAGTGGCACGCGACAGCCATGCCACGGCTATTGTGATAGTGGCCGCTCCAGTGGATGATCTCCGGCCACTTCTCCTTGACACGGTAGACAATCTCCTCCACCTTTGCGGGGTGGCACCAGCCCATGGGGTCGCCGATGGAGCACTGAGTGACCTTGATGCCGGCGTCGTCCCACAGGGCGTGCTGGTGGTCCAGCATGGACATGTACATGTCTACGGGGAAATCACCCAGGAAGTTGGATCCCATAGACGCGTTGGCGCCGATGGACGCCTCTTTCACCCCGCGCTCCATGGCGCGGGCAATCGTCTTGCTCCAGGAGGACATCTCGTCCATCTGAGAGCGGTTGGTGTTCCGGCGGATGAAGACGTCGCACATGTGGACGCCCAAGCCGGGGCGGCCCTCGCCGCGTTCAATAGTCAGAGGCGGTGAGTACTCGCGGGCGCGTTCGACGCCTCGCTCATTCAGGGCCAGCGCGGTGTAGGTGATGCCTGGCTTTGGCTTGAACTTGGCCATCAACTCGTCCATGCGGGCCATGGACGGCGTATAGCGGGGGCTGACAAATGAGCCCACGACAATCGCCTTCAAGCCCGTTTCGCCCAGGGCGTCCAGCAGCTTGATCTTGTCGTCTATGGCGATGTGTTCGTCCTCGATCTGCATCCCTTCCCGCATGCCTTGTTCGGTATAGGAGAGTTTGGGGTATTTGCCTGGCATAGCTCCTCCTTCATCCAGCGTTCGCCTTTGCACGCTGGCCTCCCCAGGGGCGGAACACGTTCCGCCCCTGGGGTCCTAAGAGCGTTTCCTTGTATATGCAGGCAGCGCCACTTCTAGGGCGCTTCAACCAACATGCTGGCCGCCAGGCCAAAGCAAGGCTGGCGGCCAGTTGTACTTCGGGGTTACCCCTTCTTGTGAGTGGGCTTGGGGAA
>JACQUI010000133.1 GCA_016210395.1 Chloroflexota bacterium
ACGTGCTGGGGCTGTTCGAGCAGGACCCCGAGACCAAGGCAGTGGTGCTCATCGGCGAGATCGGCGGCGGCGCCGAGCAGGAGGCGGCGGCCTTTATCAAAACCAAGATGAAGAAACCTGTGGTGGCCTTCATCGCCGGGCAGAGCGCACCCGCCGGGCGTCGCATGGGACACGCCGGCGCCATCATCCAGGGCTCCTCGGGCACGGCGGCGGAGAAGATAGCAGTGCTGACCGCGGCGGGCGCCGCCGTCACCAAGAGCCCGGCCGAGATCGGCGTCACCATGCAGCGGCTGCTCCGCGAGCGAAAGCTCGGCTAGCGCGCTGGTGGCCCGCTCGTGGTTATCAAGCACCTGACGATAGCGATAGTTCTGCTGATCCTAATATTGGCCGGATGCCAAAAGCAATCGCCCACTCTCACGCCGCAGACGACAGCAACCGTCGTCCCAGCCTCTCCACCAAACCCGTCACCAACATCAGCTCCCATACCTACGACCGTCCCGACCTTCACTCCAACGCCGACCCCTACTCTATTCCGTCCTCCTTCACAAGCGGAGATGGAGGAAGCCCGCCAAAAACATACGCCTGACACGACAGCTCAGGTACTGACCGGGGGCGGGCAACCCCCACCAGGGTTTGATGACTGTTTCGCGAGCAGCCTTGATCGCCAGCGGTTAGCGACGCTGAGGTCTGGAGCCGAGCGCGTGGACGGCCACGACAACGATGTGGCCGCCGTGTGTCTGCTGCGGCTCGGCATATCTCCCGCCGCGCTCTCGGTAAAGATTCAGTCCGTCGACTCTATCTACAGGGTCGCTAGCGGCAATACCTCCGGCTTCTTCAAGACGGGCCAAGACGCCGACATCCTGCTGTCTGGTTTCGACTTCAATAATGCGGGCGGGGCCCTGGTCTTCAACCACCCCAGTGGGATCGCCAGCGACGGTACGCGCCTCTATCTGGCCGACACCTTCAACAACCGGGAGCTGGTCTGGAACACGCTCCCCCGAGGCAACGTGGCGCCGGACCTAGTGCTGGGCCAGCCAGACTTCAAGTCCAATAACCCCGGCACGGGGCGCGGCCAGCTGGACTGGCCCATGGGGGTAGCCACCGACGGCAAGCGGGTCCTCGTGCTCGACACCAACAACTACCGCGTCCTGATATGGAACAGCATCCCCACCCAGAGCGGCCAGCCCGCCGACCTGGTGCTCCAGGGCGGCAGTCACGATGGCGGGCAAGACCCATCCAAGAGCGTCTTCTACTGGCCCTGGGGTCTGTGGACCAACGGCGAAAAGCTGGTGGTCACCAGCACCCAGGGCGGCGCCGTCCTCATCTGGAACCGGTTCCCCACCGTGGACAACCAACCTGCCGACATCCTGCTCAAGGGTGGGGGCAAGATGGGCACGCCCAGGCAAATTACCAGCGATGGCAGGTCTCTCATCGTGGGCGACCACAACGCCAGGGTAGAGGGGCAGTCCGAGCGAGGCGCCTTCTTCTGGAAGACCTTCCCCACCAAGGACGACCAGCCCTACGACTTCTACCGCCCCAGCGATCATTGGCTGCGGGGTGCCTTCACCCCAGACGGGAAGCTGGTCGCCACGGACAACGCCCTGCGCATCTGGGACTCCTTCCCCCAGGCTGCCAGCGCTGCGCCAGCCCTGTCGGTGGCGCTCCGGCCCTTCGTGGACCCGGGCGACTATGAAAGCATGGTGGTGGCGGGCAACGCCCTGTACCTGTCCTCGGGCAACTCCAACAAGGTCGTAGTCTACAACTCCTTACCCACCTGGGCGGACCAGGCCCCCGACTTCGCCCTCGGCAGCCCGGACATCAAGACCAACACCCTGGAGACCAACTTCATCATCAGCAACCCCGTGCCTGCCTCTAGCGGGAAGAGTCTGTTTGTGTCCTCGGACTTTGACCGGAAGCTCTACGTGTGGCGGCAGTTGCCTGACGAGAGCGGCGCCCGCTCCGACTTCGTCTACAGCCTTGGCTTCGGCCCTATGGACAATGCCCTGTGGGGGGAGACCCTTGCGCTGGCTGGACAACGGACCGTCTTGATCTGGAAGGGACTCCCCGTCAAGGGACAGCTACCAGACCTGGTTTTCAAAGACCGCATCGGCAGCGTCCAGTTCAGAAACCTCACGGGCGTAGCCATGGACGGAAAATACTTCTTCCTGGGGGATGCCGAGGCCAACAAGGTGTACGTC
>JACQUI010000153.1 GCA_016210395.1 Chloroflexota bacterium
CTAGAGCACCGGTCCAGTAATCACGCGGCCTCTTGTTCCTCATCCTGCATACGCTGCAGAACGTGAAGGTTATGCACGACAGCACAGCGCCGGGTGTCAAACAGGTTCTTGCGCTTGCCCACATACCTCGCACGCCGTCCCTGCCACCGTCCAATGTGCGAGAGCGAGTGCTCCACCCCTACCCTCTCCCGCAGCTTCCCCCTGCCCTCCGCACTCTGCTGACGTTCGCGCAGCTCGCTCAATAGCTTCTCGTCCGGGTGGATTGATATGCTCCTGCCCCGCCTGCTCGTTGTGCATCGCTCCCGCTCTTGGCAGGCCTGGCATTTCTCTTCCGGAAAGTGCACCACCCCGCCTACCTTGAAGGCTATCTCCACCTTCTGTGGGCAGCGAATGATCTGCTTGTCCCAATCCAAACTGAAGGCCGTCTTGGCATACCTCCCGCCATTCCTCACCGGCCAAGCCTTGCAGTACACCGCTAGCTCTTCCGCTCGCTCCCGCACCAACTCGCTGCTCAAGTATGCCCGGTCGATGTTCAGCTCGATCAGTTTCACCTTCTGCTCTTCCAGGTCGGCCACAATGTCTCCCGTTACTTCTGCCTCCGGCATGTTGGCCGCCGTTATGCCCACCGCCCGTACCATCCGACTGTCCAGATCCCTCAGCACGTGCCGCTTGTAGCCGTCCACCCGCTGGCTCTTGCTCTTTCGTCCGTGCCGCATCTCGCCATCTTCAATCGAGATGCGTCTGTCCTTGGCCACCCCTTGCCTGAGCCTTGCTCTCCCCACGGCTACTATCTCTACGTCCTGTTCCTCTACCTGCCTTGCTGCCTCAAGGCTCTCCCTTATTACTTCCCTGTCTTTGCCCTCTTGCGGCACCTCAGCTATCCATCCCTCTACCGTCTCAAGCACCTCAAGCACCTTCATCAAAGCCCTCTCTCGCTCCTCTGGATCATCCCAATCCAGGTCAAGCGCCGCCTTAAGGCTCGAGGCCGCCACTATACCGGCCCCCGCCTCATCAGCCACTTCCGCCAGCCCCCTCCCCTGCCGGCGGGCAATTACGCCCAGCGCCTTTCGCAGAGCGTGCCCAAGAAGGTTGTAGGTGTCCTCTACTCGGCCTGCTCCCCAAAGCGGGCTTGAGTCCAGCGCTGCCCGAAGCTGGCGTACGCCAAAGCCTTTGTCTTTTTCGGCCATCTCAATCGTGCGCTCAATCAGCTTTCTATCCAGATCATGCTCGATAAGCAAGCCACGGAAGCGCACCAGGGTTCCCTTGCCAAAGGGCGCTTTCTCAAAGTCCAGACAGTCCAGCATCCTTCTCGGAAGGACCACCGGCGATCCATCGTCATTGCCTCAATGGCCTCGTCGTCAGAGACGCCCGTATAAGCTTGAAGGAGGACGGCCAGGGCAAGCTGCGCTGGAGGAACGGGACAGAAGCCCTTCGGGCTGTCACGAAACATTCGGCCGAGTTCCTTTTGAAACTCATCCGAGAACAGCTCGTGGCGCACACGGCGAAGGAAAGTGAACAGCTTTGCCCGTTTGATACGTCGGGCAACCGATTGCTCGGCCATAGATAGTTCGATCGGAGGATGCCAGAGGGGTGGGCGCATAGATCTTGGTCCTTCTAGGGCGAACACGCCATCGTACTTCGCCCTAGCAGACCACATTTACACCCACCCTGTCAATCAAGCTCACTTTACCGGTTACTGGACCGGTGTTCTAGTTGCCGGCCCCCTTTCAGGCTGACATTACCTGTGAATGACGATCGAGCCGTCAATCGTCTGGTTGGCGCCGTTGTCGTACACCAGGTGCTCCCCAGCGGCGTCCTCCCACCAGATCTTGATTCGGAAGGTGTCCGGGGTGCCATCCGTCGCCCAGACCATGAAGAGGTAAGGATTGCCGTTAGGATCCATCTGGCCGCCTATCGTGCCCGAGCCCTGGAACCGGGCGTTCGTGTAGCTCTCGTTCACCACCATCCAGTCGTAGCTGCTGCTCTTGAAGTCCAGCCCCGCCTCGTGGAACTTGAACGTCGTATTGCCGGTGGGCACGGTGGTTCCCGGCCTGTACTTGGAAGTAAAGGCAAGGATGGCCTTGCCCTCCTTCGAGGTGTCGGGGACGTAGGCCCCCGATGGCGAGTCGATCACACCGGCTCCGCTGACGAAGCCTCCGTTCGGGTCATAGACGACGAAGGTTCGGCTCTCCACCTGCATATTTCCAGCCCAGTCAGTTGCTTCAACTTCGAGAGTACACGCTCCCGGCTGCGACATGACGTAGCCGTCATTCACGTCGGTCGTCGTGGTTCCGCAATCCAGCTCGCCCTCCAAGGTCCAGATACCGCTACCGCCTAAGTCGTCCGTGGCTTCGTAGTCCAGCGCCGTGCCCACCGGCAGCACGGCGTACTGCTGGGGGGTGTTGATGGTGATCTCCGGTGCGGTCTTGTCTATGTTGATGCCCTCGACCGTGGTAGAGGCACTGTTCCCTGCTCTATCGGTGACTGTGCCCGTTTTGGATTGTCCGGACCCCTCGGTGGTCACGATCTGCGTTGGCCCGCAACTATCAACGCCCGAAAGACTGTCGCTGCAGGCGAATTCCACTGTTATATCTACGTTGTTCCATCCGTTGGGGTTGGGCCCAGGCGTGCGGGTTCCTGAGATGGTGGGCGGCGTCTTGTCAATGTTGACATTGTCGATGGTGGCCGAGGCAGTATTACCGGCGACGTCGACGGCCGTGCCGGTCACCCACTGGCCTGCTCCTTCTACCGAAAGAGTGGTTGGGTCGGACACCGAAGCCAGGCCTGAAAGACCATCGGAAGCGGTGAAGCTGACCGTCACATCGCCGTTGTTCCAACCGTTCGAGTTGGCGTCCGGGGCTCCGGAGCCAGTGATCGTAGGCGGCGTCCGATCTATTCTGATTGTCACCGAGGCAGAGCCAGACAAGCCCGCGCCGTTCGTGGCTGAGCATGTCAGTGTGGTACCTGGAGTATCGTCGGTCAGGATTGCAGTATCACACCCGCTGGACGACCCTATCCCAGACTCCGGGTCGCTCACGCTCCAACTCACAGTGACGTCGCCGTTGTTCCAGCCGCCGGCGTTTGGAGATGGGAATACCGTCGGCACGATAATGGGAGGCGTGCTGTCAGGTGGCGGCAGGACCGGCTTCATCACGAAGGCATCTGCGTCCACGGCGTTGGTCTGGCCCGGGAAGGTGCCATAGGTGCTGCCAGCGACGTAGACGCCCGAGGAGTCCACCGCCACCCCAGAGGCCAGGTCAACGGATGCCGTTCCGAACTGGCGGGTCAACCGCTCGGCACCGGAGGCGTCATACCTGCGCACGAAGGCATCCAATGACCCGGCGTTGGTCCTGCCCGGCAAGGCGCCACCGGTGTAGCCCACGACGTAGACGCCGGAGGAGTCCACCGCCACCCCATGCGCCTCGTCATAGGACGCCGTCCCGAACTGGTGGGTCCAGAGTTCGCCGCCGCCCGCGTCATACTTGCGCACGAAGGCATCCAATGACCCGGCGTTGGTCTGGCCCGGCAAGGCGCCAAACGTGTGGCCCGCGACGTAGACGCCCGAGGAGTCCACCGCTACCGCATACGCCTCGTCATCGGACGCCGTCCCGAACTGGCGGGTCCACTGCTCGGTACCGGAGCCGTCATACTTGCGCACGAAGGCATCGCGTCCTCCACCGCTGGTCTGGCCCGGGAGGGCGCCATCGGTGATGCCCACGACGTAGACGCCCGAGGAGTCCACCGCTACCC
>JACQUI010000143.1 GCA_016210395.1 Chloroflexota bacterium
CAGGCCGCTGGGCCACTGTTGGAAGCGAGCGCGGCGGCAAGCGTCCCAGGCGAAGGTCCCGCTCAGGAGATACCCCCAGTCCTCCAGTGGGAACTGGCCTATGACACAGCCTTCACGCCTGCCCAGACCGACACCGCGCCTGTGGCGACGGATAAGTCAAAGGCCCGTGGGTCCAAGCGAAAGCGGTAGCCTCGCCCCCCGTCCTGTCACTCCACGTCAATCCTGGTCACGTCAATCACCCATTGCTCCCTGGGGAAGGCTGCGCCGGTCAACTTGGCGGTGCCCCTTTCCGTCATGTCCAGCAGTATTTGGCCCGTCACGTCTGCTATCTCTAGAGCTCGCTGGGCTGGGCCTGTGCGTCCCGGCGTCACGCCCGTCACTCTGACACGCTTGAAGTCCCCAATGCCCGCCCTGCGCAGCACCTCTGCCAGCGTCGGCCCAGCCTGCGTGCCCTGCACCGGTATCTGCGACTGCGGCATCGCTTTCAACTGCTCCACGGTGAAGGACGCCTTCAAGATCCCTTGGAAGTACACTTCGAGAACATAGCCTTGCGCCGGCTCTTCACCTTTTCCTTGCTCTACACGAATGCTGCTAACGTCCAGTACCCAAGAGTCCTGCGGGATGTCCAGGCTGGATAGCTTCACTGTACCTGCGCCGGTCAGGTCTAGAATGAGACCGTTGTTGATCTGCCGGCGAGTTAGAGTCAACTCGGCGGACCCAAGCCGCCCCCGCGAAAGCCCGATCACTTTCGCTTCGCTGAACCGTTCCACACCTGCTGCTGCAAGCATAGACAGGAGCGTGGGCCCCATTTCAGATGGTTTCCCCTCCAACTGCACTTGGGGCAGAGAGCGTATCTGTTCCATGGTGACTACGCCGGACTTGACGCCATTCACATAGATGTCTATGGCGTAGCCTGATTGCCCAGACGACGGCGACGCAGCCAGCGTAGCCGTTGCAGTCGCGGTAGGCGTTGCCGCCGGCACGGCGCTCCGGCAGCCCGCCGTGACAAGGGCCATGAGGCCGAGGAGTAGGAGCGCCAGTCTCATAGGCAATCCCCTGACGTCAGTTTCAAGGAAGCCTAATGATATAACCCGTTCTCGGTCAACAGTTCTGAGAGGCAAAGCGAACCGAAAAAGCGCATTCTAGGTATGGTACAATCGGCCATCACTCTCAGGAGGCGCTCACATGCCACGCGTCCTCGTTGCGGTCTTCGATGGCCTTCAGCAGTCCCAGGTCACCCCGGAGCTCATGCCCAACCTGCACACGCTGGCCCGGGAAGGCATCTCTTTCAACAACCACCACGCCGTGTTCCCCAGCGTCACCCGCATCAACGGCTCCAGCATGGTCACGGGACGCTACCCGGGCGCTCACGGCCTTGCCGCCAACATGGTGGTCATGCGCGACTTCGACCCCCACCAGTGCTTCTCGGCGCTGGAGCCAACGCTGAAGGAGGTCGCCGCCAAGCTAGGCGAGGTGCTTCTGGTGCCCACCCTAGCCGACATCCTCCACCGCTATGGCAAAGAGTACGTCGCCGTCGGCACGGGCACCTCCGGCAACGCCTATATGCACAACCCCAACGCCCACCGCTCCGGAGGCGCAACCATCCACCCGGACTTCGCGCTCCCGCGCAGCCTCTACGGCCAGATCATCGCCCGGTTCGGCCCGTGGCCGGAGGACTCCGTCCCAAATACGGAACGCCTGGCGCGCGCAGTACGCGTCATGACGGAGTACGTCATCCCGGAGCGCGACCCTGCTGTATGCCTCATCTGGTTCTCCGAGCCGGACCATGCCCACCACCGCCACGGCGTGGGACACGCCACCTCAAACCTGGCCATCCACGAGGCCGACCACCAGTTTGGCAACTTGCTAGGCTGGTTGGAACGCACGGGCCGCTCCGCCGACACCGATGTCATCGTCATCTCCGACCACGGCTACTCGACGATAGGCGGCGTGGTGAACATGGACGTGGCGCTGCGGCAAGCCGGGTTTCCGGACGGCGCCCAGCCCGGCGGCGTCATCGCCGCGCCCAACGGCGGCGCTGTGCTGTTCTACGTCAACGGCAAAGACGCAGGAGTCGCCGACCGCCTGGCCGCCTGGCTTATGGCCCAGCCCTGGTGCGGGGCGCTGGCGGCATCGGAGGCCGTGGCCGGCATCCCAGGGACGCTGCCCGCCGGCCTCCTGGGCATTGAAGGCAAACGCGCGCCGGAGCTGGCCATGTCCTTCCGCTGGGAATCCCGTGCCAACGAGCACGGCTATCCCGGCGTCTCCTTTGCCACGGGCGGCGCGCCCGGCCTTGGGCAACACGGCTCCATGAGCAAGCACGAGATGCACAACATCCTCTTCGCCCGGGGGCCGCGCTTCAAGAAAGGCGCGGTCAGCAACGTGCCCACCGGCAACATAGACCTGACGCCGACCATCCTGCATCTCCTTGGCCTGGACCCCGGCGTGCCGCTGGACGGCCGCCCGATCCTGGAGGCGCTAGACCACGGCCCAACCCCGGCTGAGGTCGCATGGGAAACGGAGGTGCACACCGCTGAACGCTCGCTCAAAGGCGGCGTCTACCGCCAGGAGGTCCAGTTGTCCCACGTGGGCGGAACGGCCTACGTGGACTGGGGACAGGGGAGTCTGGAGAAGAGGTAATTTCGTCC
>JACQUI010000142.1 GCA_016210395.1 Chloroflexota bacterium
ATGGTGAAGTTGTCGTGCAGCACCTTGACCATGGTGGCCACACAGTTGGTGGTGCAGGAGGCGTTGGAGATGATGTTATGCCGCTTGGGGTCGTAGTGTTTCTCGTTGACCCCCAGGACGATGGTCATGTCCTCGCCCGTAGCGGGGGCGGAGATAATCACCTTCTTTGCGCCGCCCTTGATGTGGTCGCCGGCCTTGGCGGCGTCGGTGAAGACGCCGGTGGACTCGATGACGATGTCTACGCCAAGCTCGCCCCAGGGGATCTTGGAGGGGTCGCGCTGTGCGGTGACGGCGATCTGGTGGCCGTCAACGGTGAGGGAGTCCTTGCCGGCTTCCACCACGCCCTTGTAGCGCCCATAGGTGCTGTCGTACTTGAAGAGGTGGGCGTTGGTCTTGGCGTCCGTGAGGTCGTTGACTGCGGCGACGGTGAGCTTGTCGGGGTGGCGCTCCATGATGGCGCGGGTTACCTGCCGCCCAATGCGGCCAAAGCCGTTGATGCCGATGCGTGTGACCATGTTTCCTCCTTGTCGGTGTGTTGGCGATGCAAGAGCTGTATGGTCTCAAACTTCGATCACATGGACGCCGATGAATTCCAACCTTACCCCATCTTTTTCTTCCTCCACGTTAAGGCATAAACATGCAGCATCCCTGACGTTCTCCATGACCTCATCCAAGGTCTTGCCTAGGGTATGGCATCCCCGCAACTCTGGAACAGAGGCAACATAGTAGCCATCCTCGTCCCGCTCAAGGATGACCGTGAGCCTTCTCTTTCCATTCATGCCTGCCTCTATCATGCTCCTCCATCAGAGACGTAGCCGCCCAGAATCATAGGCAACTCCAGAAGCTCTCGCCGTAGCGGGTCCAGGGCCAACCCCAGCGCCTCCAGGGTAAAAGCGCCCAGCAGGTTGCTGTCCCCCGGCTCGCCAAAAATAACGTCAGCGCCACCTATGCGGTCCCGGTACTTGAACATCGCGACGCCCTTGCGCCGGCTAATCTTGTCGCCGTTGGCAAGCCTGAAGACCTGGGTTGCCAGCGGCTTGATGCCTAGCTGCGCCAGGATTGGCGCGGGCACGACGGAGTAGATAGCGCCGGAGTCCACCAGGAACTCCACCCGCTCAGTGAGCTCTGGGTTGGCGGGGTTGCCAACCTCTATCTCTATGACCGTCATGCCCACGGAACTCTCCTAAGCGCCTTCGATGAGCCGCTTGGCTAACAGTGTTATGTCCAAAGCCACACTGACGGCTTCCGCCGCCTCCCTGGCGTCGTACCCTTCGGCAGGGACCCCGCCTGGAATAGCATCAGGGTAACGCGTAGGGATGTAATAGCGGTCCAGCTTTATGGCCTGCTGGCGATGTGGTACAAGTTCCGGGTAATCGGCTACAAGGTTATCAAAAAGCTCGGTGACGGCATGTCCAAGAACGTAACGGTCGCCCCTAAGATATCTCAGCGCCTTTAGCGCCACCTCCACATTCTGCTGGCTGTGGAAACATGCCATCGCATAATATCCCCCTGATAACAAATACTGTGCCGAGGCCAGTTGGTATTCCGCCTGCCTCAGCCACCGCTGGGCCTCTTGCTTCCTATCCGGCTTCATAGACCACTACGCCTTCAGCCAGGGCGTCAGTAATAAAAGCCCTATCCTGCGCCACTAGCTCTGCGAGCTCAGCGGGTGTATAGACCAGTAAGTCAACATGCTTGTGGATTGCATTCAGCAACGGCCAGAAGTCCTCAAAGCGCGTGACAAACTTGCGTTCTGTGTCCGCAACGATGATCAGGTCTATGTCGCTGTACTCGTCCGCGTCGCCACGCGCGTACGAGCCGAACAGCACGGCCTTCCTGGCAATGCTGCCTGCCAGGGTGGCGGCGACAGTAGCTTTGATCTCATCCAGCGAGAGGACGCGGCGTTGCGTGGAAGTCATGGCACTATCTTATTACACAGGGTATGCCTTTCGTCCAGCGAAGCGCGCCCCATCGCCCAGCTCCTCCTCAATGCGCAGCAGGCGGTTGTACTTGGCCACCCGCTCAGAGCGAGCGGGCGCGCCGGTCTTGATCTGCCCTGCCTTGGTCGCCACGGCCAGGTCGGCAATCGTCGTGTCCTCGGTCTCGCCGGAGCGATGGCTGATAACGGTGCTCCAGCCAGCCTGCTGAGTGGTGCGTATTGAATCCAAAGTCTCCGTCAGCGTGCCAATCTGGTTCAGCTTGATCAGCACAGAGTTGCTGCACTTTTCCTGGATGCCCCTGCGGATGCGCTCCGGGTTTGTGGTGTACAGGTCGTCGCCGACGATCTGCACCTTGCGGCCCAACCGCTGGGTCAGCAGCGCCCAACCTTCCCAGTCGTCCTCCGCCAGGCCGTCCTCGATGCTGATGATGGGGTACATGCGTACCCACTCCGCCAGGAGGTCCACCATCTCCGCCGAGGTCAGCTGCGCGCGCTCTCGCTTCAGGACGTAGTGGCCATCGTGGTAGAACTCGGAGGCGGCGCAGTCCAGCGCCAGCCAGCAGTCCACGCCTGGGTTGTAGCCCGCACGCCGGATAGCTCCCAGCACTACCTGGAGAGCATCGCGGTTGGAAGGCAGTGAAGGCGCGAAGCCGCCCTCGTCGCCCACGTTGGTGGAATGTCCTTCATCGTGCAGGATCGTCTTGAGCGCCTGGTACACCTCTGAGGCGCAGCGGAGGGCCTCAGAGTAGCTGGGCATCCCAGCGGGCGCCACCATGAACTCCTGGAAGTCCGCTGAGTTGGATGCGTGACGGCCGCCGTTCAGGATGTTGAACATCGGCACCGGCAGAGTGAAGTCCTGCCCGCCGAGGTGACGGTACAGCGGGACGCCCCGGCTCCGGGCCACCGCATGGGCGATTGCCAGCGACACGCCCAGCATGGCATTGGCCCCCAGGTTGCCCTTGTTGGGCGTGCCGTCCAGTTCAATGAGCCTGTGGTCTACGGTGGCCTGGCCATCCGTAGCCATGCCCTTGAGGGCGCTGGCGATGGGGCCGTTGACGTTGCCGACGGCCTTCAGCACGCCTTTGCCGCCGTAGCGTTGCTTGTCGCCGTCGCGCAGCTCAACGGCCTCGTGGGAGCCGGTGCTTGCGCCTGACGGGACGGCGGCGGAGCCGGAAGCGCCGTCGTCCAGGACGGCGGTGACTTCAACGGTGGGCGTCCCGCGCGAGTCCAGGATTTCGCGGGCGTGGAGGCTGGCGATCTTTGGCATGGCGTGTGCTCCTGTGACAGAAGATGGGGCAGGGGGTCAACCTGGGCAGTGCATCAGTAGTTGATTTCCATTACAAGGCCCTCGGAGTCCTTCTCGGGGTGTTCGGGCAGCCGCTTGCCTTTGCCTTCCGAAATACGCCTGGCGCTCCAGAGGGCGGCAAGCGCATCGTAGAGGTCGTCTACCTTGGCGTGTGTACCGTGCCGCTGCTTGCTACATTCCTCGACAACCGTTGGCCCGAACTCGCTGCCTAGCAGATCTCGGCGCTGTGTGATCCCTTCGGCGCTATGCTTGCTTGGTAAGACCTGCTCTCCGGCCATTTCCCAGAAAGCAATTTCCGGGTGCACTTCCTTCACAACGCCTTGTCCATTCGTCCGTACAAGCCGATCCACCTCTTCGATTCGCGGCAGAATACCAAACGCCTGGATGCTCAACGCGTGCCCAGGGCCTAGCTTTGTGTTGCAGCGCTTCACCGCTTCACGGTGGCTCCTTGCTCCCAGCAGAAACTTTTGCGGGGCAAAGAAGACCCTCGGGGCGGCACGGCCCAGGATGCGCCGCGCTTCCACGTCACATTGGCGCACGGGACAAGTTTCTGTTGGCAGGCCTATGGGGATGTCCACGGCGGCTGTCTCAAGTGTGGGCACGGTTGCCAGGATTTCGGCTACTGTAGCAGCTTTCATCACTCCGATCTGTTTCCGTTCGTCGTCGGACATGACCGCTATCCAGCCGCCTTTGCAGCCATCTATCCCCGCCAGGGTGAAAGCGGGCGCCGTCATGGTATCTTCCTCATGCCACCCAGGCACATGTAGGGGCGAGTCGCCGACTCGCCCCTACGTTACATCCTTTGCCGCTTTTGCCGCTAGGCAGGCAGGTCTTCCCTACGGCAGTATCGCGTTAGTTGCCAGTTGGATGGCGTCCACCAGGGGCCTGGGGTAGACGCCAATGAGCACCGTCCCAAGTGTCAGGAGCCCCAGCAGGCCGCCCGTGGCAAGGGTAACGGGCACCGGCGTGGTCTCGCTGGACTTGTCCACGTACATCGTTTTGATGACCATCAAGTAATAGTACAGGGAGATCAGGCTGGCCGTGACCGCCACTCCCACAAGCCACAGCAGGTCGGCCTGCGCTGCTGCCGCAAAGAGGTAGAACTTGGTGACAAACCCCGCAAAGATGGGCAGGCCCGCCAGGGAGAAGAGCGATACGGTCAGCGCCATAGCGATGAAGGGATTGCGCTCCCCCAGCCCCGCGAAGTCGGCGATCTCCTCCTTGCCCGTGGCGTTATGGAAGGCGATGACCGCCACGAACGCCCCCAGGTTTGTGATGCCATAGCCCACCAGGTGGAAGATCATGGCATTGGAGGCGGCCCCGGACAGCGCGGCGATGCCCATCAGGAGATACCCCACCTGGCCGATGCTGGAGTAGGCCAGCATCCGCTTGATGTTCCGCTGAGCTATGGCCGCCAGGTTGCCCAGGATCATGGTCGCTGCGGCCAGAATCGCCATGATCATCTGCCAGTCGTCCATGGCGGGCATGAAGGCGTCGGCAAAGAGACGGAGCGCCAGGGCGAAGGCGGCGGCCTTGGAGCCGACGGCAAGGTAGGCCGTGATGGGCAGGGGCGCGCCCTCGTACACGTCCGGCGTCCACATGTGGAAGGGGACCGCTGCAACCTTGAAGCCCACGCCCGCGATGATGAGCGCCATGCCCACAAGGAAGGTGGCGGGCAGAGGGGAACTCCGGAGATAGGTCTCAATGGCGGCGAAGGTAGTGGGATTCTGGATGCCTGCCTGGGCCACCGCGCCGTAGACAATGCTGATGCCGTACAGCAGCAAGGCGGATGCGAATGCGCCCAGCAAGATGTATTTGGTGCCCGCCTCGTTGGACTTGAGGTTGTCACGGGCGTGGGAGACCAGGATATAGAGGCTAAAGCTCAGAAGCTCCAGGCCAATGTATGCGGTGAGCAGCTCACCTGCCGATGCCATGACGATCATGCCCAGGATGGAAAACAGCACCATAGCGTAGTACTCGCCCGGGTGTGTCAGGTACCGCTTGACGAAGTCCGCCGACGACCACACCGTCAGGATGCCCAGGCCCAGGAACGCGACCTTAAAGAAGAGGGAGAAGCGGTCCGCCAGGATGATGCCCTGGTAGATCTCAGCCTCGCCCTGGCCACGGAGGAAAGCGACGGTAAAGACGGCAACAGCAGCCAGCCCCACGATGGCCACAAGCGCCAGGCTGTTCTTGCGCTCCGGGGGTAGGAAGAAGTCCACCGTCAGCAAAACAAAAGCCAGGCCGGTCAGCAAGAACTCCGGCCACAAGAGATACAGGTTGGCGGTAAGGTTTTCCATTCCTCTTCTCTATTTCGCTCCCCTTGCGGGAGCGAGTGCGCTTGGGTTTGTGGGCGAGCACCCCTAGGGGCAGACCTGCGGAGCCTGCCCGGCCCTCTAGGTGGGCGTCCCGACCTGTTGGGATGCCCCTACGAACGATTCCGGTCTACCCTCCGTTGATGTGCGCCAGGAACGGCAGCACGCCGCTGTCGATTACCTTGATGAAGTATGTTGGCAGGATGCCGACAATGATCAGCACCGCGGCCAGCGAGCCCGCCGCCACTGCCTCAACGGGCGATGCATCGTGCAGGTGGGCCCATCGCTCCGACGGCGGGCCGAAGAAGACCTTCGCCATCAGGCGCAGGATATAGACCGCGGTGATGGCTGCTCCAAATACGCCCAGGATTGCCAGCAAAGGGTACGTCCGGAAAGCGCCGATGAACACCAGTAGCTCAGCAATAAACCCGCTGAGGCCGGGCAGCCCAAGGGAACTGAGGCCGGCGATGACAAACAAGGTGGTGGTTATCCCCACGCGCTTGGCTAGCCCCTGCAGGATGTCTATGTCCCGCGTGTGCGCTCCGTGGTAGATGACGCCGACGACGGCAAACAAGAGGGCGGTCATGACGCCGTGGGAGAACATCTGCAAGACTGCGCCGCCCACGCCCATCGCGTCCAGCGTGGCGATGCCCATGAGGACGTACCCCATGTGGCTGACACTGCTGTAGCCGATGACGTACTTGAGGTCGCGCTGGGCCATGGCCGAGACTGCGCCGTAGACGACGTTCACGGTGCCCAGGCCGATGAGCACGGGCATCCAGTCGTGCGCGCCCTGGGGCAGGATCTCCATGGAGCGCAGCACGCCGTACGCCCCCAGCTTCATCAGCACGCCTGCGTGGACCATGCTGACAGCCGTGGGCGCGGCCACGTGGCCATCAGGCGACCATGTGTGGAAGGGGAAGAGGCCGGCCAGGACGCCGAAGCCTATCATGAAGAACGGGAAGAAGAAGCGCTGGAAGCCGGTGGTGAACTGATGGTTGGCCAGGTCGCTGAAGGCAAAGCTGGCGCCGTCGCCCGCTGCGTACACCGCCAGGATGCCCACCCACACCAGCACGCTGCCGGCCACCAGCATGAGCATGAGCTTCAGCGCGCCATACTCCTTCGTCCGGAGGAAGGTCTTGAAGTCCGTCGAACTGCCCCAGACGGCGATGAGCAGGTACATGGGGACCACGGCCAGCTCGTAGAAGAAGAAGAAGAAGAAGAGGTCCTGCGAAACGAACACGCCGTAGACACCGGCCACCAGCAGCAGGTACTGGACAAAGAAGTCCTTGGGGCGGTACTCGATGGTCCAGGAGATGAGGACGCCCGTGATGAACACGATACCCGTCAGGAGCACCATCAGGGCGGAGATGCCGTCAATGGCAAGGTTGTAGCGGATACCCAGGACTGGGAGCCACTCGATGGAGCGTTGGAACTGGAAGCCGCCGGCGCTGTAGTCGTAGGCGAAGAACGCCCAGAGGGACAGAAGCGCCGTCAGTCCTGCAACACCGGCTGCGTAGCCGCGTATGAGGGGAAGGTTCTTCCCCGGCAGGAACATGAGGGCGATCCCGCCCAGCAGGGGGACCGCGATAACCATGAAGAGCAGCCAGTCGTTCAATTGTGCCTCACAGCAACTTTCCTTCCCCTTGACGGGGGAGAGCTAGAGAGGGGGTCGTCTCCTCTCGTCTCACCTTCAATCAACATCACGCTTAAGCCCCCATCCTGGCCTTCCCCCGCAAGAGGGGAAGGGACTACTTTATCCAATCCTCGGTATCACCAGCCACCAGAAGAGGGCGACAACCATTGCCCCCAGGGCCATCGCCAGAGCGTAGTTGTACACCATGCCCGATTCAAGGTAGCGCGCGCGGAACCCGGCGAACCGCACCGTCTTCCCCGCCCCGTTCACGCCCACGTCGTTCACCACCGTGCGGTCGAAGGTCGCGATGAAGCGGGAAATGACCACCCTGGTCGTCTCGGTGTTCGGGACGATGTGGTTGATGAGACGCTGGTAGATGGAGTCCATGTAGTACTTGTTCACCAGCAGCTTGTGCAGGGATCCGAAGCGCACAATGACGCGTTCAGTGGAGATGGCCTTGCGCATGTAAACGGCGTACCCGAGGCCGAAGCCGGCCAGGGCGACGGCAACGCCGGCGGCCATGAGGACGATGTTGACCTCGAAGTGGTGCTCGCCGTGGGTGATGAAGCTGCCGAAGCCCTCGTAGCCGCCCACCTGTAAGGCAAGGAAGCCGGCGACCACAGCGCCGGCGGCAAGGATGACCAGCGGCAGGGTCATGACTGACGGGGACTCGTGGGCGTGCTCGGCCTCGTGGCTGGGCGCGCCGTAGAAGACGACGAAGAGCAGCCGCGCCATGTACAGGGCGCTAAGGAAGACGATGGCGAACGTGGCGGCGAGAAAGAGCGGATTCAGGCCCTCCGAGATTGCCAGGAGCATCTCGTCCTTGCTGAAGAAGCCGCTGAGCGGCGGTATGCCTGCCAGAGACAGCGCCCCGATGGTGAAGGTGATTCCGGTGATGGGCATCTTCTTGCGCAGGCCGCCCATCTTGCGCATGTCTGTTTCGTCGTGCATCGCATGCATCACGCTGCCGGCCCCCAGGAAGAGGAGCGCTTTGGAGAAGGCGTGGGCGAGGAGGTGGAACATGGCGGCGGGAACGCTGCCCGCTCCCAGGGCCAGCATCATGAACCCCAGGTGGCTGACAGTGGAGTAGGCAAGCACTCGCTTCATGTCGGTCATGACCAGGGCCATGGTCGCCGCCATGCCGGCGGTAATGATGCCGATGACCGCCACTACCATCTGGGCGCTGGGCGCAGCCTCGAAGAGCGGGAAGGTGCGGGCGACGAGGTAGACGCCTGCGGCCACCATCGTGGCGGCGTGGATCAGGGCGCTCACGGGCGTCGGGCCTTCCATGGCGTCGGGAAGCCAGACGTGCAGCGGGAACTGGGCGCTCTTGCCCATTGCGCCTGTGAAGAGCAGGATTGCTGCCCAGGTGAGGGTTGAATTAGCGACTGCGCCGGACTCGACGGCCTGGAAAATCGCGTGCAGCTCGAATGTCCCGGTGGCCTTGAACAAGATCAGAATGCCGATGAGCATCCCAACGTCGCCGATGCGGGTGGTGACGAAGGCCTTCTTGGCGGCTTCGGTTGCGGAGCGCCGCTCGTACCAGAAGCCGATGAGCAGGTATGACCCGAGACCGACCAGCTCCCATGCGATGTAGATAAGGACCAGGTTGTCGGCCAGCACCAGGGTAAGCATGGCGGCGACGAACAGGGAGTGGGCCGCGAAGTACCAGCCGAACCGCTCCTGGCCGTGCATGTAGCCGATGGAGTAGACCTGCACCAACAGCGCCACCAGCGTGACGATGCCCAGCATAAGCAAGGAGAGCGGGTCAATGATCATGCCCCAGGTCATCTGCGAGCCGCCAAGCTCTAGCCAGATGCGGGAGAAGAGCACTTGCTCCTGGTCCTGCCCCAGGTAGCCGAACAGCGCCGCCCAGAACACGACGAAGCCGGCGGCGATGGCCAGAATAGAAAGGAACGAGCCTTTGCCCGGCAGATACCGGCCAAACAACCCTACGACTCCGAAGGCTATGAAGCTCAGGGCAGGCGCCAGCCATGCCAGTTGCATAACTACCTCTGTTTGATCTGTCCCCTCTCCCTGTCAGGGGAGAGGGTTAGGGTGAGGGTGCGTCTCCTGGAGCACTAGCAGAATGGCTTGACCGATCCCATCAAGGTTCCGCAAATACCTCGTTGTCCCAAAACCTCAGGACCCCGTATACCTCTGATTCCAGCCACTTCGTGCGGTCCGCGTCATAAGCCTGTTGCTCCAGATGCTGGCTGCCGTCTAGCTCTATGACCAGCCGTTTCTCCAAGCAGACAAAGTCAACAACATACTTCCCTATAGGATGCTGCCTGCGAAACTTATGGCCTTCAAGGCCGCGCCCTCGTAGCGGGCGCCAGAGTGTGACTTGCATCCGGCTGGCTCACTCGCAGCGCTCCTGCGGTCTTGATGGCTTTCGCTGCCTTGTTCTCTTTCATGTACGCGCCCCTTTATGGGCAAGCGCTTCACCCTCACCTTAATCCTCGCCCCTCAAGGGAGAGGAGAGTTCCTTCCCCCGCAAGGGGGAAGGAACTGCCTTACCACTTCATCAAGTCAAGTTGGTCCACGTTGGTCGTGCCTTTGTTCCTGTACAAACGCAGGATGATTGCCAGAGCGAGGCCGACCTCCGCCGCCGCCACTGTGATGATGAACACTGCGATGATCTGCCCAAGGTACCTGGCGTGGTCGACAAAGGCGGCAATGCCGATCAGGTTGACGTTGACGGCATTGAGCATCAGCTCGATGGCCAGGAGCACCAGGACAGCGTTGCGACGCGCCAGCACTCCGTATAAGCCAATGCAGAACAGGCCGGCGCTGAGGATCTGCAGATGTACCAGGCTGATCACTCTCTGCCTCCCGACCGGGCGATGACGATGGCCCCGATGAGCGCCACCAGGAGCAGGACCGAGGCCACCTCAAATGGGATGGCCCACTGGGTGAAGAGGGTCTGGCCGATCTCACGCACATCGGGCCCGCGGCGATCCGTCAAGCCGCCGCCCCGTCCCTGAGCAATGGCGATAGAGAACACCACGAACAGTCCCAATGCAGCCAGCGCGGCAAAGGGCCACTGCTTGTTCTCCATTGCGCCGGAGAAGTCTTGCAGCCTGGTGAGCATGAGGGCGAAGAGCACGACAATGACAATTGCGCCGCCGTAGATGAGCACCTGGACAAGGGCAAGAAAGTCGGCGAACACGAGCAGATAGATGCCGGCCACTCCCAGGAGCGCGACCAGCAGAAAAAGGGCGGCGTGCACAATGTTCCTCGTGCCCACCACCCCAACTGCCCCGCCCAGGGCAAAGGCCCCGGCTATGTAGAAGAGCACCAGTTCGGTCATGCGGTTGCCTCTTGCTTGGCCCCTTCCTCCGCGCTCTTTGGCTTCCAGTCCACCTCTGCCTGGTACGCTTTGCCCATTTCCAGCAGCCGCGGCAAGTTGGCGCGGTTGCCGTTGCGCGCCACCACCGATAGCTCGTGCTGGTGGCTCATCTCGATTGCATCGAAATTGCACACCTCAACGCAGATGCCGCACAGGATACACCGGCCGTAGTTGATCTCGAAGTTCTCAATGATCTTGCGGCGCTTGCTCTTGCCCTCTTTGAAGAGGGGGTTGTCCACCATCTGGGCGCTCATGCAGCCGGTGGGGCAGTTGCGGACGCACACCATGCAGCCGGTGCAGTAGGGTTCGCCCACCGGGGCATCCCACATAAGCACGGGGAAGCCCATGTATCGCTTGTTCACGGGCAGGTGCTGCTTGGGGTACTGTGCAGTGACGGGTTTCTTCAGCCCGTTGGTAAAGGTAGCCCACAGGCCCTGCAAACTAGCCAGCATCCGTTGCCTCCGCTCTTCTGTAGGCCCGCGCACGGGCCAAGCGCTGTTCGGAAGTCAGCTTGGCGGGCACAGTCATCTTGCGATAGATGGCGTAGACGGCGGCGACCGTCACTGCCAGGGACACGAACGCCATGGCCGGTTTGGGCCAGCCGTAGAACAGGAAGGCGGCGGTAATAGCAATGTTCACGAAGGACAGGGGGATAAGCACTTTCCAGCCAAACGACATGAGCTGGTCAATGCGCAGGCGGGGGAGCGTGGCCCGTACCCAGAAGAAGAATAGCGTCACGAGGTAGGCCTTGAACAGCAGCCATATGACGCCCAGCCACATGATATCCGGCATAAAGGGGAAAGCCCAGCCGCCTAAGAACAGCAGGGAGGTCAGGATAGCGATGGTGAACGTGTTGATGTACTCGGCCAGGAAGAAAACGGCCCAGTGCGCGCCGCTGTACTCAATGAAGGGGCCGCCCATGACCTCGGACTCTGCGAAGTAGATGTCGAAGGGCGTGCGGCCTACCTCAGCGACGCCTGCAATCAGGAAGATGAGCAGCCCCAGGGATTGGAGGAAGGCATAGGGCACGGCGCGCTGGTCTTCTACGATGACTACCAAGTCCATGGACTGGGGCAGCATCACCACCGCAATGACGACCATGATGATGGGGATCTCATAGCTGACAAGCTGTGCCGCCGAACGCAGGCCGCCAAGGATGGCGTACTTGTTGGCGGAACCCCATCCTGCCATGACCATGCCCACGATCGAGAGGACGGAGAAGGCGGTGATGAAGAAGAGACCCATGTCCAGGTTGCGCACCACGACGCCTTGCGCAAGCGGGATGGTGACCCAAACCACGAAGGAAGGAACGAACACCACCAGCGGTGCAAGCCAGAAGAGGAGCTTGTCGGCCTGGGACGGGATCAGGTCTTCCTTGAGCAGCAGCTTCAGCGCGTCGGCGACGGGCTGAAGGAGGCCGTGCGGCCCGACGACCATCGGCCCCATGCGCCGCTGGAGGCGGGCCAGGGCCTTGCGCTCCAACCAGACCAGAGACAGCACGACCATGGTCAGCGCGGAGACCAGGGCGAAGAGCTGGATGGCGATAACGATGATGTCCCGGAACATTAGCGGTCCACCTCGCCCAGCACAATGTCAATGGAACCCAGGATCATGATGGCGTCCGCCAGGTAGGCGTTGCGCATCATATGCTTGAGGCTCATGATATTGCAGAACGATGGGCCGCGGATCTTGAGCCGGTAGGGGCGGTCGCCGCCGTTGCTTACCAGGTAGACGCCCAGGTCGCCCCTGGGGTTTTCCGCATGGACGTAGACCTCGCCCTTGGGGGGGCGGGAGATGCGGCGCATGGGGGCCTGGATGGGGCCTGGCTCCATCTGCTTGAGGGCCTGCTCCACTATCTTGACCGACTCCTCCATCTCGCGGATGCGCAGCCAGAAGCGGTCCCAGCAGTCGCCCCGGTCGCCCAGGGGAACAGTGAAATCGAAACGGTCGTAGAGCATGTAGGGCGCGGCGCGGCGGACGTCGTAGTCCACGCCGGAGGCCCGCAGGTTGGGGCCCGTGAGTCCCAAGGCGACAGCGGTCTTGCCGTCAATCGTGCCCACATCGCGGGTGCGGGCAAGGAAGATTTCGTTGAAAGTGACCAGGCGGTCGGCTTCCTCGATGACCTCTTTGACGGGGCCCAGGGCTGCGTTGACGCGCTGAGCGAAGTCGTCGGGCACGTCCTGCTTGACGCCGCCGATCCGGAAGTAGTTGTGCATCAGGCGCGCGCCGCTGGTAGCCTCGAAGATGGCCTGGATGCGCTCCCGCTCCCGGAAGGCGTACATGACGGGAGACATGGCCCCGGCATCCAGCGCGAAGGTGCCGTAAAACAGCATGTGGCTGGCAATACGGTTCAGCTCGCAGAGGATGGTGCGGATATACTGGGCGCGCTCCGGCGCCTCGGCGCCCATGAGCTTTTCCGTGGCCATGCAGACGACAAGCTCGTTATTGAAGATGGAGATGTAGACCAGGCGGTCGAACAGGGTGATGATCTGGCTGTACTGCTCGTTCTCGCACAGCTTCTCCGAGCCACGGTGCAGATAGCCGATGTGGGGCTCCACGTCCACGATGCGCTCGCCGTCGATCCAGACGACCATGCGGAAGACGCCGTGGGTGGCCGGGTGCTGCGGCCCCACGTTGAGCATCAGCTCCAGGGAATCTAGCTGTTTGTCTATTGCCATTACTGCACTTGCTCTAGCAACTCAAAGAACCGCTCTTGAGACAGCCTGCCGTAGCCATGTTCGTCCTGATGTGCGTCACCGACACTGGCCCATGTCCCATTTGTATCACTACTGGTCGCTTCACGCCTGGCTTCACCATGATCAGGTGGTCGCCACGCATGCGGAGTCGCCTAAAACCTTCCACCTCAAACACTCTTGCCACCACTTCTGGCGGCAGGGGCGTTAGGCGGCTTGCCCTATGACTCACGCTGACAAAGTGAGCCGCTCCTGAGAGACCGGGTGGCGGCTCACCCACTTGCCGTCCTGCGGCAGGAACCTCGCTTCCTCCATGACCTCTTCCAGCGTACCCAGTTCGACGCAACCTTCCACGAACGCGGCAACCGCCTCCCTTAATGCCTCTTTCGCTGCGGTTGGACTCGGTCCAAAGCTGGATACGTTCAATTCTGGGCAGACGGCCACGAAGGCCTTGCCTTCCTTGAAGACTTCAACCCAGAACTCCATCGGCATTTTCGTCTGATCAACCATACGCCGGTCTACCACTCCTGGTAGTCGTTGATGGGGTAGCTCTTCCTGCCCGGGTAGCCCTCGAACCCTTCATAGAGGAGCAGTGGCGCCAGGTTCGGGTGGCCCTCAAAGACGACGCCGAACAGGTCGTGGCCTTCGCGCTCGTGCCAGTCTGCCCCAGGCCAGACGCCAATGACCGACGGCACGCGAGGGTCGTCGTAGGGCAGCGTTACCTTGAGGGCGCATCGGTTGCCGGCGGCAAGAGAGCGGAGGTGGTACACGACCTCGAAGTTCGTCTCGTAGTCAACCACGGAGAGGCACATGAGGTAGGCGAAGGAGAGGCGCGGGTCGTCGCGCAACTGGAAGGCAGCGCCCAGGAGGGCTTCGCGGCCTACGGTGATGACGACCTCGTCCAGGGCTGCGCCCATTGTTGGGTGGTGCTCGGAAAGAGCCTGCGACAGTAATGCAGTCAGGGCCACTCCCTTCTCGGATAGGGCGGCCTTGGCTTCGGCGGGTGCTGGATGGGCTCGGGCGGGTCGCTCTTGGGTCACTTTCGACGTGCGTCCTGCTTGATCTTTTCCTGGAGGCGGAGGATGCCCTCCATGAGGGCTTCCGGCCGGGGCGGGCAGCCGGGCACGTAGACGTCCACGGGGATGATGTGGTCCACGCCCATGACCACGGAGTAGGAGCGGTAGTACGGGCCGCCGTTGGTGGCGCAGCTTCCCATGGCGATAACCCACTTGGGATCGGGCATCTGCTCGTACAGCAGCTTGATGGGAGGCGCCATCTTCTTGACGACGGTGCCGGCCACGATCATGACGTCAGATTGGCGGGGCGACGGCCACGTGACCACACCGAAGCGGTCCAGGTCATGATGCGCCATGTAGGTGCTGATCATCTCGATGGCGCAACAGGCCAGGCCGAAGGTCAGCGGCCACAGGGAGGAGGTGCGAGCAAGGGCGAAGAGCTGTTCGGCGGGCGCGGTAACAATGCCCGGCACGCCCGACTTGTTGAAGAGGCTAGGCGCGGGCTTGTTGCCGTTCGTCCCAGCGTGAGGCGTTTCCCAGCCGCCTGGGATCTGCGGAATGGTGAGCTTGTGGTCGCGCTTGGAGGCCCACTTGACGGGCGTCATGTCCCCTGGCTTTACCGCCATTGGAGCACCCCTTTGCGCCAGGCGTAGGCGATGCCGAAGCCGAGGATAGCGATGAAGATGGCCATTTCGTAGAAGACGGCGTTGGCCACGGCCTGGGTGAACAGCTCGCCGGCGCCGGCCTTGATCTGCATGAAGACGACGGCCCAGGGGAAAAGGAAGACCGCCTCGACGTCAAATATCAGGAAGAGGATGGCGAAGATGTAGTAGCGGATGTGGATTTGGGACTGCTGATACGGAGCAGGGAGGATGCCGGACTCGAAAGGTATGCCTTTCTCCGAGGACGGCCGCTTTGGGGAAAGGAAAGCCGACGCCGCAAACATTACGCCCATCGCCAGCACGCCGACGACAATACCGATAGTGGCGGCAGCCCAATCCAGCGCATACCCTTCAGGCAACGACACACCTCGCTCGGTCGTGGGTCGAATAGCTGGTACGGCCCAGCGGGGTGCCGTCCGAAAGATGAGGATAGCATCCAAAAGGGAAGGGTGTCAATTCGCGAACTAATGTCGCGTCGCCAACTACAGCTCCCCCTCCAGCGGGTTGAACACCAGGCCCGTGGGCAGCTTGGGATGGAAGTAGGTGGACTTGGGCGGCAGCTTCTGGCCCGCCGATACCACCGTCTGGAACAGGTCCAGCGGGAAGGGCTTGGTGTAAAAGGCCATCTGGAGTTTGCCCTGAAGCACCTCATCCCAGCCCTGCTGAGGGTCGTGAAAATAGGAGACAAGAGGCGAGTCCGGCGCACCCAGGACAGGCGCGAAGACCGCCTGGTGCAGCACCCAGCCTTCTGAGTCGCGCAGCGCTGCGCCGCCGGGCAACGACGCCAACTCGTCGCGCGCCGCGCCTCTTCGCAGCGTCAGCATGTAGGGGCCTTCGCCGTCGGGCCCCAGCAGGCCCATGCACACGCCCGGCCGCTGGCGCACCGCCTCTTCCAGTTGCTGGGGCGTCTTCGGCTGTGGAGTTATGGCCTCTAGCTGGAACACCTCCTGCAGCTTGTTCCGCAGCGCCGTGATGCCCTGGGCGTTGATCCCGCACACGGCCCGGTGATAGGGCAGCACCAGCAAGCCGGGGTCCTGGACGTCTATGAGCGTCATCATCACGTAGTTGAACGCGTCCGAGTCCTCTCTGCGGCCTTTCTGCTTGCGCGCCTCGTCCCTGTAGCGTAGGGCAGTCTCGTACCGGTGGTGGCCGTCGGCGATGAAGAGGGGCGCGTCCTTCAGGGCGGATTGGACGGCGCTGTCCAGCGTTGGGCCGTTCACCGCCCACAAGGAGATCTCTTCGTCGTTGTAGGTGGCTTTGGCCGCAGGGGTCTTCCAGCCTGTGCTTTCGATGGCCTGGCGGATACGGTGCTGCGAGTCGCGGTAGAGGCACATGATGGGGCTGAAGTTGGCGCGGCACGCAGTCATCAGGCGGAAGCGGTCCTCCTTGGCCTGGGGCCGCGTCTCCTCGTGAGGAAGGACGATGCGCCGGTCGTAGCTTTCCAAGCGCACTGCAGCCATGAGCCCCCAGCGGGCCAGGATTCTGCCGCTATGGGCGAAGGTGTGGCGCATGAAGTAGTAGCTTGGGGCGCTTTCCCGCGTCAGGATGCCTTGCTGCTGCCACTGGGCAAACTGGCGGGCGGCGTTGGCATAGGCGGCGTCGCCCTCGCCGCGGGGCAGCTCGACGTGGACGGCGTTGTGGGGGCTGCGGGCCTCCAGGGCCTGCTGCTGGGCCGGCGAAATCACGTCATAGGGCGGGCAGATGAGGTCGGTGAGGGATGCGCCCGCCCGGATGGCGTAGCGGAGGCCGCGGAAGGGTCTGACTTCGGCCATCGTAGTCCTTTCATATCATGCCGGGAGCTACGATAGAGTATAGCTGTTTCATGGGGTCTCCCCAAGGGGAGCGCCGCCTGCTTCAGGCCAGGTCACCGGGCTAAGGGCTGCTTTGATTGTGCGCCGGGCCAATAACAGGGGGGCCAGAGAAACCTAGCGGTATTGCTCCAAGGGGAACAAGAGGTTTGCTACAGATTCTGGGCTTTCACGAGAGCAAAGATTCATGCACATATGAAACAGGAGTCCTATTTGCCTGGACGGATATCTGTAGGCGATGACAATGCCGCAGTGACTGCGGCCCGACAAGAACCAACTCTCTGAAATGCCGACGTAGTCCCTGTCAAAAGTTAGCAACACGCGCTGCTGTGCTGTGGCAAAGGCAAGGTGGACTTCGTCCGGGACTCTCAGCTTGCCTGCGTCTCGCGCTGTCAAGACGTCAATGCCCTGGAGGCGTAGCTGACGAGCAAGTTCGAGGGGAACATGCTCGTCAAAGTACAACCTGAGCATCAGGCTTTCCTAGGTACAATGGCGCCCCGCTCATCAAACGTCATGTGGTGGCGCTCCATCACTTTTTCCAATGTGGAGTCGGCCAGGTCTTGCTCAATCTCAGCCATGTGGTCGAAGTAATAGCTGAGGGCATCGTGGACGGCGGCGCGCGAGAGGTCTGGGTACATACAGAGGATGCCGGCCACAGATTCGTCCAGCTTATAGTACTCGGCCAGCAGGCTCACAGTGATGCCGGTACCCTTGATACACGGCCTGCCGCCGCGTATGCCTTCTTCGCGGACGATGTGCGGGTGTTCGGTCTTGATCTCGGTCGTCATGGTGGCGCCTTCCTATTTGTTACTCCTATTATGCCACATCAGGAGGGCACAACGGCCCCGCGCTCTTTGGTCGCGTTGTCATTGTCGCCTGGGCTGCCTATAATCGGCCCCAAGGAGGGCGGCCATGAGCGAAAGGACGGGCGAGGCCTTTGTGCGGCTTGTGGACATCCTGGCAAGGCTCCGCAGCCCGGAGGGGTGCCCCTGGGACAAGGAGCAGACCCATGTCTCCCTGAAGCGGAGCCTGCTGGAGGAGTCCTACGAGGCGCTGGAGGCCATTGACAAGGAGGACTACCGGGCGCTGGCGGAAGAGTTGGGCGACGTGCTGCTGCAGATCGTGTTCCACAGCCAGGTGGCATCGGAGGCGGGCCGGTTCACCATTGACGACGTTGTGTCGGGCATCAGCGACAAGCTGGTGCGGCGGCACCCCCACGTGTTCGGCGACGCTCAGGTGAAGGACGCGCGCGAGGTGGAGGCCCAGTGGGATGAGTTGAAGCGGCGCGAGCGCGAGGCGCAACCCCAGGCCACTTCGGCCCTGGGGAAGATACCGGTGGACATGCCGGCGCTGGCCTTCGGACAACTGGCGCAGGAGCGGGCGGCGCGGACCGGGTTCGACTGGCCGGACGCCGAGGGCGCGCTGGCGAAGGTGGCTGAGGAGGTGGAGGAGGTGGCGAAGGCCGCTTCCCCGGAGGAGCGCGCCAGGGAGTACGGCGACGTGCTGTTTTCACTGGTGAACGCGGGCCGCTGGATGGGCGTGTACGCCGAGGACGCGCTGCGCGGAGCCAACGCACGCTTTGTGCAGCGGTTCGCGGCCATGGAGCGCATGGCGCGAGAGCGCGGGCTGGACTTCAATGCACTGTCGCTGGCGGAGAAGGACGCGCTGTGGGAGGAGGCGAAGAGGGAGGGGGCGTAGAGCATGGGATGGCCGCCGGAGAGATGCGAAAGGAGGTAGAAGGCAACGTTCGCATCTTGCGAGCAAGCGTAGGGGCGCAAGGCCTTGCGCCCCTACGGTGTCGTGCCAGGCTGCGGTTGAACTTCCAGCGCCAGCACGCAGGTAAACCGCTCCACGCCACGCCCGTCCGTGCCGAGGCTGGCGGCGGTGAAGCCGCACGTGTGGTAGAAGCCAACGGCATCGGCGTCGGTCTCGGCAGTAAGACGGAAGAGGGCAAGCCGCTTCAGGGAGTGGCCGATCAGGGCGCGGCCGATGCCTTGCTTGCGGCGCTGCGGCAGCACGGCGATGTGCCTGATGACCGCTTCCCGCGAGGTGAGGAGCTGTATTCCGATAAAGGCGACAACGTCGCCGCCAACGCGGTAGCCAAAGACGTGCCACTCGGGCAGGAATCGGTAGACCTGGCAGACCTCCTCCAGGCGTGTGGGTGTGGGGTGGCCCATGACCATTGCCAGAAGGCGCTGGGCATCCCCGGTGTCTAGCTCCGGCTTCAGGTTGACGATGGTCCCGGTTGGGGGTGTTTTCGTTCTAGGGCCGGCGGTCATGCTGTGTCCTGCATGGCTTATCGGGCTATCGTATGACCCTACAGGATGTCCGCCACGCTCACCGTCACGTCTGGGAAGGTGGCTGGGGCAATGGCGTCGCTCGGGTAGGCGAACTGCACGTGCCGGTAGCCATTGGGCGATGGCTCCGTGTAGACCTCCACGCGCCGCGCCTGCAGGTCCACCAGCCACGTCTCCGGCACGCCGGCCTTGCCGTACAGCGGGACCTTGACTTCGCGGTCGTACAGGATGGTGGTGTCTGCAACCTCGACGAGCAGATGTGTGTCCGCCGGCGTCGGCAGGCCGGAGTAGTAGTCGTCAGCCTTGGGGTAGAAGACGCCGATATCGGGCTCCGGCTCTGAGTCCTCGCTCAGTCGCACAGAGCTCTGGGCGACCACATGGGCCCGGCTAGCAAGCGCGGCCTGCAACAGCCTGTGCAGGCGAAAGACGATAGCCCAGTGTTTGCTGCCTATTGGAGCCATAGCTATGATTTCTCCGCACAGTAGCTCAACACGGTCGTCCTCAGTCAGGATGCCGGCTTCGAGCATGCGGTGGTAGTCCGTAACGGTGAAGGTGCGTCGTTGGAGCTGTACTGCCATAGGGGCCTGCCTGTCTAGCCATCGCCTTGCACTGGCGCCATTGTACCGCAGATAGGCGGAACGCGTCACATTGGGACGGTGGGCGAGGTGATCTTGCTCCTACGCTGGGGTAGGGGGTTTTCTCCATGTTCCAAAGGATAGGCCGATTGCTCACATACGCTCCCCCGCTGATAGCCAAACGCACCAAAAAAGGGTGCAATCATGCCTCTGACATGACAACACCCTCTGTTCAGAAAGACCGGATACAAACTGCGAACCAACTCCGTAGGCTCAGGGCCGCCTTTTCGTAGCAGACCTGCGCTGCTACTTCTCCAGCGTCTTCTTGATGGAAGAGGCCACGCTATCCACCTCTTTGCTGAAGCTGGTAGCCATAAATCGCTCCATCAACATCCTGAGCCCGCCCATCTTCAGATTGAACTCCACGTCCAGGCTGGACTGCTGTGCGCCCAAGGGTCTGATGGTATAGGTGGCGGAGAAACGTGAGGAACCGCCTTTGGCCTTCATCCCGATGCACTGGTTGGCCTGGAAGTCGGTGACCTCAAAATCGTAGTTCTTGTTCCGCCCGCCCTCGTTTCGCACCTCATGGCCTTTGGTCCCCAGGACCACAGGCCCTTTGGTCTCAAGGTGAAGGTTCACAACCCGTGAATCCCACTTGGCGTGGTTGACAAAGTAATCAGTCCCGACGAACTGAAACACCTGAGCGGCGGATTTGTTAACAGTAATGGTAGCTTTATGGCTAATCATGCGTGTGTGCTCCTTCTCATTAGGCCTCTCGCACACCCAGTATACTCCTTTTGTCGTATCGCTTTTTGGAATACTGTACGAAACACGTAGCAACAGGTTTCAATCCTGCCGCGACATGCAATTCCGAGATGAAACACCCTTGGCAATTGGCCTTTGATCGCCGATTGCGGCAATCTTGCCCTTCGCGTCATCCCCCAAGTTGCTTGACGAGAGCAAGCTGCGCGGCGCGAAGCGCGTCGTCCAGCTTGCCAGCATCGCGGCCCCCGCCCTGGGCCATCTCGGGCCTGCCGCCGCCTCCGCCGCCCATGGCCTTGGCCGCCTCGCGCACCATGTTGCCCGCGTGCACGCCACGCGCCACCTGGTCCTGCGTTGCCATGATCAGGACGACGGGGCGTTCTCCAATGACTGCGCCCAGGCTGACCACGCCGCTGCCCAGCTTGTCGCGCAGCCAGTCGCCGATCTCCCGCAGCGCCTCGACCGAGGAGACGCCGGCCCGGCCGGAGACGAGCCTGACGCCGTTGACCTGCACCGCCTTCGCTAGCAGCCCCTGCGCCTGCTCCAGGGAGGCGGCGCGGTCGCGGGCCTCGATCTCCCGCCGCAGGCGCGCGTTCTCCTCCATGAGCGCGTCAACGCGCGGGGCCAGCTCCCGCGGCGATGCTTCCAGGCGCTGCGCCAGCCCGGCGATCAGCGCCTGGTGCTCGCGGACGTACGACTCGGCGGCGCGGCCCGTGATCGCTTCGATGCGGCGCAGCCCCGCGCCCACGCTGCTTTCGCCCAGCACCAGGCACAGCCCGATCTCCCCCGTGGCGTTGATGTGCGTCCCGCCGCAGACCTCGAAACTGAAGGGCCTGGGCCTATCCGTTCGTGGTGAGCCTGTCGAACCATGAGCGGATGGCCGCCCTTCGACAGGCTCAGGGCGAACGGAAGGATGGCCGTGTTCTTCCCCCACTTCCACCACGCGGACCCGGTCGCCGTAGCGCTCGCCGAAGAAGGCCAGCGCGCCTTCGGCAACGGCTTGCCTGTACGTCGTCTCGCGCTTGTGGACGGGCAGGTTGGCGCGGATGCGGTCGTTGACCATCTCCTCGACTTGCCTCAGCTCCTGGGGCGAGACGGCGCTGACGTGGGTGAAGTCGAACCGCAGGCGGTCCGGCGTCACCAGCGACCCCTGCTGGCGCACGTGGCTGCCCAGGACGGAGCGCAGCGCCGCGTGCAGCAGGTGGGTGGCCGTGTGGTTGCGCGCGGCGTCGTTGCGGCGACCTGGTCGCCGGCGGCGATCACGCCCGAGGCCACCTTGCCCCTGTGCACGATGAGGCCCGCGACAGGCGACTGCGTGTCTTCCACCTGGAAGAGGCCGCGCGGGCTTTCCAGCCGTCCGCCGTCGCCCGCCTGGCCGCCGCCCTCGGCGTAGAAGGGCGTCTCCCGCAGCACCACCTCCGCCTCCTGCCCTTGCCCGGCGGCATTGGCCCGCTCGCCGTTGACGATGATGGCAACGACCTCCGAGGTAGCGTGGGTCGTGTCGTAGCCCAGGAAGGCCGTGTGGCCTGCGCCCAGCTCCTGGTAGACGCGCAGGCGCTCGAAGTCGCCGCCGAACCCGCTGGCGGCGCGGGCGCGCTCCCGCTGGGCCTCCATCTCTTTATTAAAGCCCTCCATGTCCACCGAAAGGCCATGCTCCCGGGCCACCTCTGCGGTGACCTCCACAGGGAAGCCGTAGGTGTCATACAACATGAAAGCTTCAAGTCCGGAAATTCGCTTGCTGAATTCAACTGCCTCAGCCGATGTTTGGATTTCGAGCAATGGGGCTGTAAGAGCATCCAATATACCAGCGACTGAGACGGTTTCAGACGACGGGATACGTATGGAACCTCCTGTGGAAGGAATCCGAAAGGGACTCTCAGCCTGTTTTCCCATGGCTAATCTCCCTACTTCTTTGTGGAGAGGAATCAGCTTCTCCTCCAAGAGTGGGAGCCCCGTCTCGATGGTTCTGGCGAATTGCGCCTCTTCCTGCTGCAGCACACGCACGATAAAGGTGCGGCCCTGGGCAAGCTCAGGGTAGACGCCCCCCAGGTGCTGGATGACGACCTCTGCCACTGCCGCAAGGAAGCTATCGGCGTTGGCGGCGTCGTAGGCCAGCCCCAGCTTGTTGCCGAAGAGGATGGCCCGCCGGATAAGCCGGCGCAGCACGTAGCCGCGCCCCGCGTTGCCCGGCACAACGCCATCGGCAATGAGGAACGCTGCAGATCGGGCGTGCTCCGCGACGACCCGGATGGCGATGTCCGTACCCCCGTCTTGCCCGTACCTCTTGTGCGCCAGCTCGCATACCCTGGCGATGATGGGCTGGAAAATGTCCGTGTCGTACACGGAGGCAGCTCCCTGCATCACGCGGGTGATGCGCTCCAGGCCCATGCCCGTGTCAATGTTGGGCCTTGGCAGTGGCGTGCGCTTCCTGGCCCTGTCCTGGTAGAACTGCATGAACACCAGGTTCCAGATCTCCAGGAAGCGCCCGCAGGAGCAATCGGGGCCGCACTGGTCGTCCGGTTTGCCCAGCCGGCAGGGGCCGCCGTTATCGTAGTGGATCTCCGAGCAGGGGCCGCAGGGTCCTTCGTCGCCGGCGGGGCCCCAGAAGTTGTCCTTCTCCCCCAGGCGGCGGATGCGCTCGCGGGGCACGCCCTTCCTGGCCCACAGCTCCAGGGCCTCGTCGTCGTCCAGGAAGACGGTGGTCCACAGGCGCTCTTTGGGCAGCTTCAGGTTGCCGGTGATGAACTCCCACGCGAAATCAATGGCCTCGTGCTTGAAGTAGTCCCCGATGCTGAAGTTGCCCAGCATCTCGAAGAGGGTGAGGTGGCTGGAGTCGCCCACGGACTCCACGTCGGTGACGCGGAAGCACTTCTGGACGCTGGTGAGGCGGCGGCGCGGCGGCTCCATCTCGCCGGTGAAGTAGGGCTTGAACTGCACCATTCCGGCGGTGGTGAGGAGCAGGGTCGGGTCGCCTGCGGGGATAAGGGAGGAGCTGGGCACAAGCAGGTGGCCCTGGCCCTGGAAGAAGTCAAGGAAACGCTGGCGGATTTCGGACGACTGCACGGGAAGACTCCTTGCGACTGCCACTGATATGAAGGGAATTATAGCAGAGGCTATGCCCCGAACCCTGGGCAGACAAAAAGGGGTGGCCGATGGTTGGGGATCGGGCGGCCCTCGCCGCACGAGTCCAAGGGGGAGACAGAGATTAGATGGACTGGCATAGAGATCTTACGATTCGGGCGAAATCCTGGTCAACCACCACGTCATTTGTTGTGCCCCCGTTCAATAGTGATTCTCCCGCAAAAACCCTCCAACGCATCATAATGTGTAAACT
Source organism: Chloroflexota bacterium (assembly GCA_016210395.1). Classification (GTDB taxonomy): domain Bacteria; phylum Chloroflexota; class Dehalococcoidia; order Lucifugimonadales; family JACPCL1; genus JACPCL1. The sequence continues at coordinate 23,696 of JACQUI010000142.1, forward strand.
CGTCAAACAACCGGTACAAGATGTACTATCCAATGCTACGCGTCTCGCAACA
>JACQUI010000157.1 GCA_016210395.1 Chloroflexota bacterium
ACCATGTACACCTTGCACTCCAGGCCGAACTGCTTGCACGCGAAGGAGAGGGCGCTGCCCCACTGGCCCGCGCCGGTCTCGGTGGTCAGCCGTTTCACGCCCTGCGCCTTGTTGTAGTACGCCTGGGCCACCGCCGTGTTGGGCTTGTGGCTGCCCGCCGGGCTGACGCCCTCGTATTTGTAGTAGATGCGGGCCGGCGTGCCCAGCGCCTTCTCCAGCCTGTGCGCGCGAAAGAGGGGCGTTGGCCTCCACAGCTTGTACACCTCGCGCACTTCCTCCGGAATCTCGATCCACCTGTCCTGGCTCATCTCCTGGCCAATGAGGGCCATGGGGAAGAGCGGCGCCAGGTCGCCGGGGCCGATGGGCTGCTTCGTGCCGGGGTGTATCACCGACGGCAAGAGCTTGGGCAAGTCCGGCTGGACGTTGTACCAGAAGCGGGGCATGTCCTTCTCTTCCAGGAGTACTTTGGTGTCAGCCATTGCGAACCTCCTTGTTCACACTTGGCGGCCCTCTTAACGGGGTCCGCTTGTTCGTCCGAGGCAGCCCTATGCTGGCCCAGCCGGGAAAAGCTCCTCCAGCGCTTGGCCTATCCGCGCCCTGATCGCCCCTTCAAAGGGGCGCAGCGTCAGAGGAAGCGCCATGTCCACGATGACGCTGGAGTCGGTGGCCATCAACGTGCCGCTCAGGTTGTAGCCCGCGGCCTTGAAGGAGAACAGCAGCGCGTCCCCACGCCAGTCGGCCTTGGCATCGGATACTGCATCCCCATACTGGCGCATAAGGACAGGCGCCAGGCCCTGCACCTTGGACTTGGCGGCCTCTTGGGTTAGATTGTGCAACCGGATGATTTTCATTGTTCAAACAAAACACAAAAAGCCCCACCCACAAGGGGCGGGGCTATCCGCGATGCCACCCTTACTTCCCCACGCCGCACGCGCAGCGCAAGGTCTGGTTCCAGCGTCGTCACTCTTCCGCGCCAGAGCGCAGTAGAACAGAGCGATTAACGCCTGGGCCGGTAACGGCGCCCTCCCGTCAGCGCCTACCCTCTCGGCTATGAGAGTTCGGGGCTGCGGCTCCGGGACCCATTCGACCCTTCCGTCTAGCGCCGGTTCGCACCATTCACCCCGATGTCATCGGGGTTGCCCCGGCTCTCTGGGCCACGTGACGGGTCTACTACTTCCCTTCCCAGCTTTTCTTTCCTATTGAGTTGGATTGAGTATAGGGACGCGCTCTGAAGGCTGTCAAGGCCGGAATGCAAACTCTCCGCGTTACTGGCAGACGGGTTTGTATTCCTCAATGAGCTGCTTCTGTCTGGCTTCGATTGCCGCCTGGCCCTGGCCGGACATCACTTCCGCGTACCAGATGTTTGGCTCGTTGGCCGTGATGTTGGGATTGTCATTGCTGACGTGGCGCAGCATCCTGGCCTTGATGTCGCCGCTGTTCCCGACGAACAGCGCAACGCCGTCCTTGAAGATGCCGTAGACCCCAGGCCTGAAGCCTGGGAACGCCATGACTTCCTTCCGGTCGTACTTGCGTTTCTCGCCTTGAAATGGCATGGCTACCTCCTGTTGCGGGTGTAGTTATTGCCCGGGCCGTTTCCTGTAGCGCGGTGGGCCTCAAAGCTAGGGATGGAAAAGCCTTTGGGACGGCACTATATATACTCCATTCAGCGCCGATAGGCAACAGGTGGTGGAATAGGTGCGTCTGCGGCGAGGAAAAAGCTAAGTCCGCCGGCCCGTTTCGATGGCGCGACGGCCTGCTAAAAGAGGGGCTTGGAGCCGACCAGCCGTCCGGTCACGATCAAGCGGTGGTCGTACGTCCATTCCGGATAGCAGGTGACCAGCGTTATGACTCCATCACCCGCATCGGTAATGCGAAGGTCGTCCTTGGGGATAAGGCTCACCGTGTCCGGGAAGACTTCATAGAGGTAGCTGTTCTGAGGCGACTTCAGGATGATGAAGACGCGCTCGCCTTTGCGCAGCAGATCGGGAATCAGCGGCAGGTCACGGAACACGGACCCTTCGTCACGGATGGGGCTTTGCAGGTGGCCGAAGTACCAGCCTTCACTCACCTCGCCGGGCGCGCCGGTAGTGGGGATGTGGCCCACAACCTTGTTAGGCGTCTCGTACGCCAGGGCGTTGCCAAGGTCCAGAAGCGCCAGGTCTTCCACGGCGGCATCCACGTCAATGCTTGGGATAACGATGCGCGTGGCGGCGGGCATTGTCCCAAGGCCGCCGAGCGACCCCCGCGATAGTGGAAGGAACCCTTGTACCAGATCAGAGTAGTCGTCCAAGGGCGCCTCTGCCAGCCAGGGTTCGGCCCAGCCGCTGAAGGGGACCATGGAGCCAGGGTAGGCGCCCGCTGTGGAAGGCGATGGGGCGTCATTCGAGCCGCCGGCGGGAACGCCTGGGTTGGCGTTGCCTAGCCCGTTGAGGGTCTCCGGCCCTGCCTTGAGGTCTGTGGAGGGACCGGGGGCCTGAAGGCTTTGGATCAGGTTGTCCAGCCGCTGGGCGGCAATCTTTCCATAGGTCAGATACCCGGCGCTCAAGGAGAACAGGACACCCCCGGCCAGCACCAGGGCCCATGCCCACAGGCTACCCCTGGACCACCTGCGCTGGTGGTGCATGTTTTCGGCGTTGGACGACATGTCCTCCCTACCTAGAAAAGCCTGCTGGCTGCGGCACAACAGCTACCATCCTACGCCAGTTGGAAGCGAATGCCAACAGGACAACGAGGGAGAGGGGTAACAGGTAACCACCCATCCGCGGTGAGCTACGCTATGCTACGTGCTCAACCAGGTGCGGCCAAAGGGCAGCACCCCTTGGAAGACGGGGGCTACGAGCAACTCCGGACGCCAACACGGCATGCAAACAGACGGAATGGCATCCGGAGCCAGATGAGAAAGAAGCCTCCACCCAGGTGGAGACCGGGGCTATCTCATGCGCGGGACATGGCCCGCGCCATTGGTGATGGGCTCGTTCAGATAGACGTCCCCATTGCGGATCTTGATGTTAAAACCGCACTCGGGGTTGGTGCATACCCAGGCCTTGTAATGTATCGGCGCACCCTGGCTTCCGAAGTCCGACAGCGGAACCAGGTCACCACTTCCGCACTTCTGACAATGGGGTAGTGTAGCCTCCACAGAAACCTCCTCACGTAACCTACGTACCTTCCCAAGATTAGGACTTTGGGAAGTATAGCACGATGCTCCACCCCACGCTAGTTGCCGTATTCACTCAGCTAAGAATGTTACCGAGGGGACCATGCCGACAGAAGACAGGATGACGGTAAGCGAACGGCGCAAGTACCTGAAGGTAGTGGCGGTGCGCTATGCCACGGTATCATTCATCCATCTGCGCTGCGTTGACCACTATGTCATCGCCGAAGGTGCCCGACAGTACCAGCAGGCGGTTTTCAAGGCCAGGGTAGGCCGCGACTATGGCTCCGGAAAAGGAGGTGTGTGAGGAGGCGGCGCGAATAGCGGACTGGAATGCGCCCGCTATGGCCGACAGCCCGTTGGCCTCCGTCGCCAACTCCGCTCTGACAGGACCACTGCCGCCGACTTTTATCCCGATCGCCCTGCCCTTTGAGACACTGGGTGCAAATGCTAGGTGCTCGGACATCAGCCCAGTGACTTGCACGGTTTGCTCGGTTTCCAACCCCAGACCCTCACACGTGGTGTCCGTGTCGGTCTTGGAGAATGCTACTGCCTTGCTGGGCTGGCCTGAGAGAACGATAAGACGCTGTCCGTCGTCGTCTTCATGAGCAAACACCCGGGCGTTGCCGAATGCGTTGGTAACCCTTCCGGACACTTTCGTTGCTTGTCCACGTATCCCATCCTCAAGGGCTTTCCTGGCTTCCCCGACGTCGTTCATGGCCGCAAGCGTGAGGGTCATAGGCTCGCTGTCTCCTATGGTCACCTTCAGTTGCTTGCCAGCAGCCACTGGGAACTGAATGGTCACAGGGCCGGACTTCAGGCCCCCGACTGGGGCAGCGCCGCCAACCAGTCCCAAAATTGAGGCGGTCAGGTCCACCTCCGCTGGGCCAGAGGTCACTTTACGGCTGGGTTCTATCGGCATTTTTTGTCTTCCGTAATAGAAATCGAAGCTTGAGAGAAGGGCCTGAGTCAGAGTTACCTCATTTGTCGAAAGCAATGAGGTCAAACTAACATCAGGACCTGCAGTGGCGCCACGTGGCGCCACTGCTGAGGTTGGGGTGATTCTAGCACGGTCTGTCGCGCATCTCCACTAGCCCCTTTGTCCCAAGGGCACACCGTTCCTCTGTACGTACCTCGCGCCAGTCCGTTCCAGTAGGCTTTCCACGAGGCTGACGCCGTCCACAGGAAAAGCAGGAAACGACCTCGACCCAAACTCCTCGACGCTTTCCGCCAATCCGTGAAGCTGCGGAGGGCTGAGCTTCCCGTCAATCCGTCCAAGGGTCAAGTGCGGGGTAAACGCCCGTTCTTCCTTTGGGAACCCTTCCCCGGCCAGCGCCTCTTCCAGCCCGGCCTGCAATCCCTGCAGCACATCAACCTGCCCGTGCAGTCCCAACCAGACCACCCTTGGCGACCGCATGTTTGGGAAGGCCCCAGCGCCTTGGACGTGCAACTCAAAGGGGGGCGCGCCGGCCGCCGCCAGCGCCATGGCGCGGACGATCGCCTCCAACCGGCTTTCAGGCGTCTCCCCCAGGAACTTCAGCGTCAGGTGTACGCCTTCCGCCCGCACCCAGCGCACCGCCGTCACCCCGCGCTCCTGCATCTCCCGGATGGCCTGCCCTATCACGTCCCGCACGCTTGCCGGCAACTCAACCGCAACGAAGAGTCTCGCTCTCCGGTCCTTCGCGCCGTCTTCCTCAGCCATTGGTCATTACTCCGACACGCACTCAACTGACTTGGCCGCATCACCCCTTCTTCCACATCTTGTGGCGGAAGCAGCCGAATGTCCAGCGCCCCGTGACGCGCCTGCAACGGTTCGGCGCACGTCAACGGTCCGCCCCCTCGTTCGATCCATGACCACCCCGTGAGGCATGCTACAATCTAGGAATCCCACGCTTTCCACACTGTTGATGACCACCAAACCCGCTCAGCGCTACGTCTGTATCCACGGGCACTTCTACCAGCCGCCGAGGGAAGACCCCTGGTTGGACGCGGTGCAGACGGAGGACTCGGCATACCCCTACCATGATTGGAACCAGCGGGTAACGGCCGAGTGCTACGCGCCCAACGCCTGGGCCCATCTTCAGGACAGCCGGGGCAGGGTTGAGCGCATCGTCAACAACTACGAGCGGATCAGTTTCAACTTTGGCCCTACCCTGCTGGCATGGCTCCAGGGGAAGGACCCGGAGGTCTACCGGGCGGTGCTGGAAGGAGACCGCAAGAGCCAGGAAAGATATGGTGGGCACGGCTCAGCCATCGCCCAGGCATACAACCACCTCATCATGCCCCTGGCAAACGAACGCGACAAGCAGACCCAGGTTGCCTGGGGCGTCCGGGACTTCGAGCACAGGTTCCGCCGCCCGCCGGAGGGCATGTGGCTGCCGGAGACCGCCGCGGATACGCCGACGCTGGAGGCCCTGGCCCGTGCCGGCATCCGCTTCACGGTGCTTGAGCCGTCCCAGGCGCGGCGCATCCGGCCTCTCACCGGCGGCCCGTGGACGGAAGCGGGGGCCAGCCGCCTGGACACCGCTCAGCCCTACCTGCAGAAGCTGCCTTCGGGGCGGAGCATCGCTATCTACTTCTATGACGGCTCCCTTTCCAGGGCCATCGCTTTTGAGGGCATGCTCCACAACGGCGAGACCCTGGCAAGCCGGCTTGCCGGCCTGCTGAAACCCACCCGGACGGGCCCGCAGCTTGCCCATATTGCGACTGACGGGGAGTCCTATGGTCATCACCACAAGTTCGGCGACATGGCCCTGGCCTACGCCCTGGACAGCATCGAGCGGACTGGCGAAATCCGCTTGACCAACTACGGCCAGCACCTGGCGTTGCACCCGCCGGCCTGGGAGGTGCAGATTGCCGAAGGCGCCTCCTGGAGCTGCAGGCACGGGGTGGAACGGTGGCGGGCCGGTTGCGGCTGCAACACGGGGGCCAACACAGGCTGGAGCCAGGCGTGGCGCGCGCCCCTGCGAGATGCGTTGGAATGGCTGCGTGACACCCTTGCGCCTCGATACGAAGCCTCGGCGCGGCGCTTGCTGAAAGACCCCTGGGCGGCGCGGGACGGATACGTTGCGGTGGTCTTGGACAGGTCGCCTGACCAGGCGGACGCATTCTTCGCCCAGCACGCTCGCCGTGCTCTCTCCTCTGAGCAGCGCGTGAAGGCCATGAAGCTGCTGGAGATGCAGCGCCATGCCATGCTCATGTTCACGAGCTGCGGCTGGTTCTTCGACGACCCGTCCGGCATCGAGACTGTGCAGGTGCTGTTGTACGCTGCCAGGGCGGTGCAGCTTGCCCGGGACCTGTTCGAGGAGGACTTTGAAACCCCGCTCCTCACGCGCCTGGAGCCGATGCACAGCAACGTGCCGGAGCAGGGAAACGGGCGGCGCATCTACGAGCGGTCCGTCGCTCCCAGGATCGTGGACTGGGACAGGGTCGCGGCCCATTACGCCGTGCTCGCTTTGTGCAAGGAGGCCCCAACGGACTTCTACTGCTTTTCAGCCCAGGCGGAGGACGCGCAAAGGCTGCGAGGTCGAATGAGAAAGGGCACTGCGGGTCTGGTGCGGCTGTCCTCCCGGGTGACGGGCGAGTCCGCGCTGCGGGCCTTTTTCGTGTGGGACGAGGGTACGTTGCAGCCGGCGGGCCGTGTAGCCGGCCTTCCCAGGCGCGAATACTTATCACTGGTGGAGGACTCAGGAACACGGACGGCCCAGCGCAAGCTGCTGCGGGAGATACCTGGGGCCACCTGCACTCTGGAAAGCCTTTTTGAGGATGACCGGCGGGCGCTCGTGGCGGAGAGAATGGAGGCGCTGCTGGCCGAGACGGAGACGGTCTTCCGGCGGGATTACGAGGCCAGGGAGGCATCCCTGCGGACGCTGGCAGGGCTGAGGGTTGCAGCGCCCAGGGACTTTCAGGAGGCAGCGGAGTTCCTCGTCTCCCACGCCCTCCGCAAGGCGGTGAGCGACCCAGAGCTTCCCGTCCAGCGCATCAAAGA
>JACQUI010000158.1 GCA_016210395.1 Chloroflexota bacterium
CTTGATGCCGGCGTCGGCGGCCTCCAGGATGGCGTCGGGTGCGCTGGGCGCAGGCACGAAGATGATGGAGGCGTTGGCGCCGGTCTTGGCCACGGCCTCCTCCACCTCGTCGAAGACGGGCACGCGGTCCTGGAAGGTCTGGCCCCCTCTGCCGGGGGTCGCGCCTGCGACGACGTTGGTGCCGAAGGCCAGCATCTGGGCGGTGTGGAACTGGCCCTGCGAGCCGGTGAGGCCCTGCACCAGGAGCCGGGTGTCTCTGTTGACCAGGATGCTCATGGAGGGCTATACCTCACTGCGTACGACGCTACTCTCTGTTGACCGCAGGACTGTTCCGCTGCCCCAGCCGCGTGGGTGGCTGGGGCGCACCCTAGCAGGGCGCTGAAAAACTCCTCCGACCTCCCCCTACTACCCCCCCTTTCCTACGCTCCGCTCAAGGACACATAGTTAAGGCAAACTTCTGAATACAGTTCCACTTTCTCCTCCACCCTCATTTGACTTCAGATAGAGTGCCTATTGGCACAGAACTAATTAGGCGAAGGATAGACCCAGGGTCCAAGCCTAACTGAGCAAGCCTTTGTGAGATAATCTCTCGCATCTCTTCGGACGGCCTGTCGGTTGCTGCTGCTCTCAATCCTCTAATTGCATCACAAACCTCTCGTGCCAATTTTCTCATCGCTGCGGGATCGATTGCATACAGGTTTTCGCGGACTGGCCGGGAGTCGAATGAAACCCGCTGTCGAGAAGATATTATGACTCCATTAAGCGGACAAGAAGCTGGCGGGCCTAGGTTGGTCTTAACCCAGGCGAGATGGCCCTGCGTTTCTCTGCACCATGACAACGAAATCGGCCCTTCGGCAGATTCTTGGGTCTTAGCTTCAAAGGCAAGTATCATGGTGTCTCCGAGCCACCAAACCCCATCAGGTTCACCGGCAGATTGTGCCCGCCGCGCGCCAAATCCAAGCCAACAACCCAAGAGTTCGAGGCCCTGATGAAATGACTGGGGAACATTTGAGTCGATAAGGCGTAGCATGTCGCTCATTTGCTCCTCAAATGCGCTCCCGATGATTCCAACTTCGCCTAAACGCTTCTCGATTTGCTCCGCAGTCAATTCGGATTCAGCACCAGTGGCAATTTGCCTGTCCTGACCTAAAGTCCGAAACCATGCAATAGCAGGTGCTGCCGCGGAAGCTCGGCCAAATAATTCCCTTGCCACGTCGCCATATTGTGTCTTGCCAGTTTGTCTTTCCGCCAAAAAGGCAGCATTGCCTGCCAAGTAGTACCACCAAGCCCGGTATGGCGCCAGTTTGACACCTTCCAAGTGGTCACAGCACTCACGAGCCTTTTGGAGGGCAACTTCGTAGCTTTCGTTCCAAATAGCATACCCGTAGTCTAGTTCTTTGGCCACGGTGTTCAAGAGCACAGCGGCAGTAGGATCACTCTGCCGCGTAAGTTTGTCCCTAAGTTCCCTGATCCACCCATCGGCTTGTTCCCATCCGGGTTCCTTGGTCATAAAAGCCTTGGCAATTTTCTCCAGGTCTTCTGGGAATCCGACCTTTGAGGCTTCGCGCGCGTATTCAAATTCAGCCTGAAGCTCAGGGTGAAGACCTGAAATGAATTCCGCCTTGATACAATTGTCTAGACAATGATCGCCGTAGACAAGTATTACTGCATGGTCAGTCGCCCCGCGTGTGCAACGCCCGAGGCCCTGAGTTACACGCGTCTGAATGCGATCGCGCAATACTGAATGGGCTCCTAAACGTGAGAATAGGAACTTTTCCTGCGGACTTGTAGCGGATGGCAATCCATTAATGATCTCCAAATTGCAGGCAGTTCCGGGAAGGTCAAGGCCATCGTAACGACCTTGAAGGAGAAGGATGGCCTCAGTCTCTGAGGTGAAGGGCTCCAACGATTCCTCTATTGAACTCGCGGTAAGCAGCTTATGTTGGGGCAGTGATCTTGCAATGGTCTCGTGCATTTTCTCTGCAGAGACGCCGTCGGGAGTGAGCACCAATGTCCGACTGGATTCCCGCATGACATTCAAAACAGCTCTTTCAGCTGCTTTAGGTGGCAGCGTCATTTCGGGGAACAAAATGAACCTTCGGCCTGAACCTTGCTTGTCCCAACCTAATGGCGCAGGAATACGGTTGATACCCTTAATGCCGGTAAATCCTTCCAAATCGCCATTTGCACCAAGCGTAGCTGATATGAAGAGGCGCTGTTTCGCACCCGCAACGGCTTGTAGAGTGAGGGTGGGGGGAACCAGGGGTCTGATTGATATTAATGGCCAGGTCAAATAAACATTGCAGGCAGCAAGATGCCCTCGGATGTTTTGCCAGGCGTAGCTGAGTTTGGAAGGAAGTTTACTGTCGAAGTAGTCTGTAACAGGTTCGCGCCTACTGAAAAAAACTGGTGATGGCAGTTTGTCGACAGTGCCTCTGGTCATGGGATCATCGTTCTTCCTCAAGTTGTAGAGCAGCCATGACGGTAGCTTGTCGCGAAACAACTCAAGGAAACCAAAGTAGAGGTCTTTGTCCTCGAACCTGTTTATGTTGACGGTCCATGGGCTAGATACGTACTGATCGGCAGCGTGGGCATCGTCGAAGATCAGTACGTTTGCATCATTGATTCTGGGGTTGTTGTTAAAAATTGCCGAGTAAGTCGTCACAGCTATCGCTTCACCCGAAGCATACGCACTATAGTGTTTAGGGTCATAATCTGCCTGTGGTCCAACCAAGACGTTTGTCGGAATACCGTAGGTAACTGAGGACAGGGAATTAACTTGGTAGGCCAATTGTCGGGTCGGACACAGATATGCGATCCGCTCGCCGTATGCCTGGCGCCTGTATTCACCTATGAGAAGAGCTATCAACGTCTTCCCGGTTCCTGTGGGGAGTTCGAATGCAACGTCCTGAGAATGTTGAAAGCTTGTATGCCAACTCCTCAGAACGTCAGCCTGATGGGACCACAAGTGAGGTATCTTCCGGCTCGAGAGGCTTCGAAATAGCGACTCCGGATCACTTGGCTTCGATACGTGTCTGGCAGGAACAGGGAACTTGAAGCCACTGGACATTTGTAGTACCTCACACTTGGAACGAATTGGAAACCTGGCAGGGTGCAGAGAAACTCGTTGTGAATTTGCGAGCTCTTGTCAAATCTGGTGTGGACAATCATCGCTAATGTCGCCTAGGCAGCGCCGCTTCGCTCAAGGGCGGGTTACGGGGCTTCGCCCCTCTGCATTCCCCTTTTTTTCTTTTTCCCGCACCCCCTACCGCGCCCGCACCGCCGCCCCCTTCAGCGCCTCGATGGCCTCAAGGAGGGTATCGGCGAAGCGGACGTTGAGGCCGGAGGCGCGGAAGAGGGCTTTGCCTTCCTCCAGGTTGGTGCCCAGGAGCCGCACGACGAAGGGGACGTTGCGCTGCCCGGGGGAGACTGCCTGGATGATGCCGCGGGCGATGTCGTCGCAGCGGGCGATGCCGCCGAAGATGTTGACCAGCACCCGCTTCACCGAGGGGTCTTCCAGCAAGATGCTCATGGCCTTTGCAACACGCTCGGCGTCCCCTGCGCCGCCCACGTCCAGGAAGTTGGCAGGTTCAAGGCCCGCAGCCTTGATGGCGTCCATAGTGGCCATGGCCATGCCCGCGCCGTTCATCAGGCAGCCAACGTCGCCGTCGAGCTTCACGTAGGCGATGCCCGCCCGGCCCGCTTTCGCCTCCAGGGGGTCGAGCTGGTCCCAGTCGCGCAGCGCGGCAAGGTCCTCGTGGCGGAACAGGGCGTCGTCGTCCACGCTGATCTTGGCGTCGAGCACCACCGGCCGGCCATCCTTCGTGATGACCAGCGGGTTGATCTCCACGAGAGAACAGTCCTTGGCGATGAACACCTCGTACATCGCCACCATCTGGCGGGCCAGGGAGCGGGCCATGAGGGCGGGAAGGCCCATGTCCACGGCCAGGCGGCGACCCTGAAACCCCTGGAAGCCCACGACGGGGTCAACCACCTGGCGAAGGACCAGCTCCGGGTGCTCCTGCGCGACCGTCTCGATGTTCACGCCGCCGGCCCTGCTGGCTATGACGACCACCGACTCCACGCCGCCGTCTATGAGCACGCCCAGGTAGAGCTCCCGCTCGATCTCCAGCGTCTCCTCCACAAGGACGCGGTGCACCGGCGCGCCGCCCGGGCCGGTCTGGGGCGTCACCAGGCGGGTGCCAAGGAGGGAGGCCGCAGCCGCCTCAGCTTCTTCCGGCGTCTGCACCATGCGGATGCCGCCTGCCTTGCCGCGCCCGCCGGCGTACACCTGCGCCTTCACGACGCACGGCCTGCCCAGGCGCTCGGCCACCTGGCGGGCCTCGGCAGGGGTCGCGGCCAGCCCCCCGCGCGGCACAAGCATGCCGTACATGGAAAGGAGCGCCTTGGCCTGGTACTCGTGCAGCTTCATGACCTCTCCCCTGTACCCCCTCTCCGTCGCGGCGAGGGGGGGCAAAGCGCGGTCGCAGGATAGGGGCTATCCCGAGTCCCCCTGGTGGGGAGCCGGTCACAGACGCAATGCTGGGCTGGTGGCGGAGGGGATGGGATTCGAACCCATGAACACGTCTAAGGTGTTACCTGTTTTCAAGACAGGCGCAATAGACCGCTCTGCCACCCCTCCGGGAGGCGAAGACATGCGGGCAAGCGGGCAAACGAGCAAAGGGCGTACGGACGTATGGGCAAACCAGCAATGCCCGCTTGTCAGCTATGATAGCGCACGGATGGAAAGGGGGGCAAATGGAAAGAGCGATGGGCCTGGGGCGATCCCATCCCTGGATCAGACTCCAGTTCTAGAGCGCATGTCCTGTTGGCGCGCGCCTCCCCAGCGATACCCTGGCAGCCAGTTGAAGCGAGGAGGTGGAACATGAGCGTTGAGGAAGTGAAGCGTATTGACGAGCAGGGGCTTGCCGCCTGGAACAGCCACAACATTGACGCATTCATCGCGCTGTGCGCCGACACCATCGTCTGGTACGACGTCAATCTCCCTCAGCCAATCAAGGGTAAGGAGGGCGTACGCCAGTACATGCAGGGCTGGATGACGGCCTTCCCCGACCTGAAGGTCAGGCGGAAGACGACGGTCGCGGGTGAGGACACGGTTGCCGTGGAGCTTGAGTTCGAAGGGACACATCGCGGGCCGCTGCAGGGGCCACCTGGGATGCCGGCAATCCAGGCGACTGGCAAGCGGATCAAGAACCAGGGCGCCTATTTTGGCCGCATCCGTAACGGGAAGATCGTGGAGTTCAGCGCGCATCCCGATGCGGCGGGCCTCATGATGCAGTTGGGCGTGGTGCCGGCTATGGCAAGGTAGGTAGGCTGCACGGACATACAGGGAGACTAGAGAAGGGAGCGCCGGCAATCCGTCGCTCCCTCTTCATTTGTGTCCTGATGGCGCTCTCCTACGCCTCTCTTGCCAGCGTCAGCCCCCAGACCGACGTGGCCCCCGCCTCCCGCAGAGCAATCGCGCACGCCTCAAGCGTCGCGCCGGTGGTGCACACGTCGTCAATCACCAGCACGCGCTTGCCCTCTACCAGGGCCGCCTCCGCCTCGAAGGCCTTGTCCACGTTCACCCGCCGCTCTTCGCTGCTGACGCTGCGCGCCTGGGAGTGAGTATTCCGCACGCGCCGCAACGCGCCTGCCTCCACCGGCAGGCCGAGCGGCTGGCTTGCTGCGATCGCCAGCAGGGCGGATTGGTTGTACCCGCGCTCGCGCTCCTTCTTTGCGTGCAAGGGCACGGGGACAAGAACGTCCGCAGCGAGCCTCTCTTCCAGGTAATACTGGGCAAGCAGGTCACCCATAGGCTGCGCCACGGCGCGCGCGCCTTGATACTTCAGGGCGTGGACGATGTTGCGTACCGGCCCCTCCATCAGATACGGCGAGCGGATGCCGTCAATGTCCAGGGGATGCTGCTGGCAGTGGGGGCAGAGGCGGGCCATGCGCTTTTCCGGCTGGGCGCAGAGCCCGCAGTAGGGCTGGCGCAGGCGGGGCAGGTCCGGCACGCAGGCTGGGCACAGGAAATGGCCATGCCTGCCGCACACGTAGCAGCGCTTGGGGTAGACCAGGTCAACGGCGGCGCCTGCGACGCGGGAAGCCGCCTGACCGATGGACGCGGAAAGGCTCATTGCCCGAAGCTCCAGAGATTTTGCGATAATCATAGAGGAAATCTTCTGCCTTTGAAAGAGGGGTAGCCGCCTCTGGTAGAATAGTGCCGGATGACACACAGCGTTCCCCTACGGAAAGAGTCCGTGGGACATGAGGACAATCGTGATCAAAGCGGTCTTCTTCGATTTCTATGGCACCCTGGGCAGGTTCTTTCCTCCACGCGAGCAGGTGCAGGCCAAAGCCCTTTCCGCATTCGGCTACACGGTGGCCCGCGACGGCCTGGTCCGTGGCTACGCCCTGGCCGACGAGTTCATGGGCCATGCCAACGCGGGCGACCAGCCCATGAACCGGCTCCAGGGCCAGGCCAGGCTGGACTTCTTCGCCCAGTACGAGCAGATCATCCTGCGAGAGGCGGGGGTGGACGTAGACCTGGCGACCGCCCGCCGCGTTTGGGCCAAGGTGCAGGAGCAGCCCTACGGCATGGCCCTGTACGACGATGCCATCCCCACGCTCCAGGTCCTCAAAGAGCGGGGGCTGATCCTGGGTCTTCTCAGCAACATCGGCAGAGAGTCCAGGCAGCTCACCGACACCCACGGCCTGACGCCCTACCTGGACTTCGCAGTCACCTCAGCCGAGATCGGCAGCAACAAGCCGCACCCGCCCATGTTCCTGGCTGCCCTGGAGCGCGCGGGCGTCCAGCCGCAAGAGGCGCTGCACGTAGGCGACTCGTACGTCTCGGATGTCCAGGGGGCGCGCAACGTGGGCATCAACGCGGTGCTGGTGGACCGCGAGGGCGTGAACGGGAACGCCGGCGACTGCCCGAAGATACGCGGGCTGATGGAAGTAGTGGACTATGTGTGAAACACTGGAGCGCGCCCGGTGCCGTGGCAACCCCGCCTTTATTGGATTCACGTGCCGCACCATGATGGACTACGAAAACGCGGAGGGCTGAAGTAACTTTTGAGGAGAGGTGCACGAAGCCATGACGGATGTAGACAATGAGGTAGCATACGGGGGAGTCGCTTGGAGCCACAATTTCCTAAAGGCCATGCTTTGGAAGACATCGGCCCTGGCCCAGCTCCCCAAAGGTCGCGGAGAGGTCGGCCACGAGGCCGCGACGTAACAGCAGCCGCAGGCGCTGCCGCCGCATATCGCCAGGCTCCGGGAGCAGACAGTCCGTTGGCGGCGGGGTTATGGGAGGAATCCTATCAGGAGATTCGGCTGGCTATCCCTCCAAGATCACATCCAGCACAGATCCCATTCCATGCCCAGTAATCCGTTGATGTATTACCAGAGCTTGGGGTTCAGTCATGCCAGCTATCATGTCAGCGACAATCCTTGCCAATTGCGGGTCAGATGGAGTCCCAAGCAATTCAATCTCCTCACGGTAAAGGGTTGGGAATGCCTTCAAGTTCCCAGAAGTCCCCTCCTGCATAAAGGAATCAAATAGGTCTTGAATGATGCGACGTTGCCCTATTTGTTGAGTGAGTAAAGGCGGCGTTTCGATTACGTAGTACCAACTCAGCTCTTTCAGTATCGCGATTTCTTGGAGCAGTTCCTCGTCTTGCTCCACCCTTCTCGGGTTTGAAGCATCCGGAATTCTCAGCTTTATGCCACCCATTACGTAGCGGCCAATAAGCAAGGAAGTAAGGGTCTTCAGAGCGGCCCGTTGGCTTCTTGATCCGTCATAGGGTTCTGTAAGGGGGCTGAAAATGAAAGCGAGGTCAAGTACCCGACGGACTGCCCTTTGAAGATCGTCTTGCGAAGGAGCCTTGCGTTTTTCTTTTTCCCACCTCCTGTAGGTTTGATCTACGAAGCGGTCTATTTCCTCCGTTTGCAAGATCAACCGATTCAGGGGAA
>JACQUI010000146.1 GCA_016210395.1 Chloroflexota bacterium
ATTTTGCATCCACCACTCGCCAGGACATGCCCGGCTGGAAGGTGGCCTTGCTCATGGCTGCCAGGTAGTCCGCCAGGGAACGGGGGGCGATACGCGCGGGCGCCTCCATACCTCACCTCCTCCAGAATTTCGCGACCATTATACGGGAAACCTGTGCCTCTTGCGGGGGGACCACTCCTGCATTCCATTGACCCCCTGCCCTGCTACAGCTAGAATGGCCCCGCCATGACAGACAACGACCTCACCTACCTCACCATCGCCCAGATCGAGCCGCTCATCGCCACGGGGCAGGTCTCGCCCGTGGAGCTGACGCAGGCGTGCCTGGAGCGCATCCGCGCCCTGGACGGCAGGCTCCATTGCTTCATCACGTTGCTGGAAGAGCAGTCCCTTGCTGCCGCCAAACGCGCGGAGGAGGCGATCGGCGAGGGCAGCTACCTGGGGCCGCTGCACGGCATCCCACTTGGGCTGAAAGACCTGTACTGGACGGAGGGCGTCCAGACCACGGCAGGCTCGAAGATCATGGCGGGGTTCCAGCCTCCCCAGGACGCAGAAACCGTCGCCCGCCTGAAGGCCGCCGGCTGCGTTCTCCTGGGCAAGCTGAACATGCACCCCTTCGCCTATGGCGCGCTGGGCGTCAACCCGGACTACGGCACGCCGCCGAACCCGTGGGACACCACATGCATCCCGGGCGGCTCCAGCAGCGGCTCCGGCGTGGCCCTGGCCGCCGGCCTCTTGCCCGCAGCCACCGGCTCTGATACGGGCGGCTCCATCCGGATTCCGGCATCGCTTTGCGGCGTGGTGGGCATCAAGCCGACCTACGGGCGCGTGAGCCGGCACGGCCTTGTGCCGCTGTCGTGGTCGCTGGACCACCCGGGCCCCATGGCCCGCTGCGTGGAGGACTGCGCCATCCTCCTGCAAGCGATGGCCGGCCACGATCCGAAGGACAACACCACGGTGGAGCTCCCCGTGCCCGATTACCGCGCCACCATGCGCGCGGCCATCCAGGGCCTGCGCATCGGCATGCCCCGCGCCTTCTTCGCCGGTATCCAGCCAGCGGTCCGAGAGGCTGTGGAGAAAGCGGCGCGCATCCTGGAGGAGCTAGGGGCGCGGGTCGAGGAAGTGGACGCGCCCGGCCCTGACGACATCGGCCCGGTGGTGTCCAGCATCATGGGGCCGGAGGCGACGGCCTACCACCTTGACATGCTCAAGACGCGGCAGGCGGACTATCCGGAGGACGTGCTTCGCCGGCTTCTGGCGAACCTGAAAATCCCTGCAGTTGACTACGTGAAGGCCCAGCAGTCGCAAGCGCAGCTTACGGGTCGCTACCTGGAGCTGCTTCAGACGTATGACCTGTTGCTCACGGCCACGGAGCCGTTTACGGCCCAGCCCTTGAATCGTACGTCGGTGGTCATAGACGGCCAGGAGCGCCCCTACCAGGGGATGCTCACCCGCTTTACGAACCCCTTCAACCTCACGGGCATGCCCGCCATCAGCCTGCCCTGCGGTTTCGACGCAGGCGGGCTGCCCATCGGCCTGCAGCTAGCAGGCATGCCCTTTGACGAGGCGACCGTACTCCGCGCCGCCTACGCCTACGAGCAGGCCACGCCCTGGCATGGGCGCAGGCCGCCCAGCCTAGCGATGTGAACCAAACAGCAACGCGACGAAAGCCACAGCAAGACAACCGTAGGAGCAGGTTTGAGACCTGCCCCTACGAGCATCACGATGGCGCGATGTGCACACTTCCTGAGGTTGCAACGCCTTAGAGGCGTTCCAGCTCTTGCGCAAGCTGTGAAGATGGCGCAGCCGGCTGCGGGGCTGAGGACGCTTGTTCCGGCGCCTCTGCTACTTGCGTCGCCGCCTCCGGCGTTGGCATGGGGCGCTCCGCTGAAGAGGCCTCGCCGTTTCTGGACCACCGGAACGGCGCGCCAGCAGGCGACGCCAGCGAATAGGGCGGCGCAGGTTTGCCGGCAGCCGGCGGCGTCCCCGTCAGGGCAAAGAACTGGCGAGCCACGGCGTACGCGCCACGCACTGCCTCCGCCGTACGCAGGGGCAGCGACGCCTCGGTTGCCCCGGCGCGGAAGGTGATGACAGCCGCCTGGTCCCGCACAAAGTACGCGGAGGCCGTCACGGCGCCCAGCACTACCAGCACAAATGCCAGAATCCATGCTACGACGCCATTCAGTTCAAGGAGCGCCGCCACCACCGGCACCGCTACGCCCACTGCCATGAACAGGCCCCCAGTGAACAGGGGCTTGGTCTCCCTCGAAAGCTCCGTCAGCTCCAGGCCATCCACCCGCTGCAAGGGCATCGCCACCTGCCGCCGCTTGCTTTCGTCCCGCCACGTTGCGATAACTCGCTGGCTGGTCAGCAGCACGTAGTCTTCGGACGGCGGGGGCGATTTGGCCAGCCCCTGTTTGCCACCCAGCACCACCTGGACCTCCTCACCCTCCAGCGGCCGCACCTGGAGGGACTCGTTGTCGTTGCCTTTCATAGGAACGCATTCTCCCTTGCGCAATTCTCTGCTACCCAGTCTACCCCTATGCGGGGCTGTCCTCAACATCTCCTCGAGGGAAGGCAGCCGCAAACAGCCAGGGCGGCCTACTGCGCTCCAGCGGGCCGTCCTCAAGAAGACTGCCGACGGCGCCTGGCAAGATGCGCCGCTCTTGCCGGCATAGGTCAGCGGATTATTGCTGACGTAGCTGTACCTGTTGAGAGCTGGCTGATAGGTGATGCCAAAGGGGGCTGAGGAAGCGGCCGATGCCTGCATCATAGTAGCGGGCGTTGTAGAAGCACAGCCCCGTAGCGTCCAGGCGCTGGCCGGTGCCTTGCTATTCTCTGCCCCATTGTTTCTCAGTTACGTGACTCAGCGCCAGGGTCTCCCTTCCCATCAAAGCCCTTGCCCTGGCCAGCAGTTCCCTATCGTCTCCGATTACTTCTAAGATTGAGTCGGTAAGAACTGCTTTGACCTCATCTTGGCCAGACATAGCCATAGCCTCCAGAAACTGAAAAATCCGATCCAATAATTTCGGCTCAGCCATTGTAGATAGTTGCTGCTTAACGAACGGCGTGAGCACGTCACCATAGAACACATGGGAAGGCGGAGGCTCTGGACTCCACCACCTAAATTCCTCCCTAGCCCGCTCTTCGAGTTCAGGAAAGTGCTCAAGGAGACTGTTGTTCAGATCCGTATACTTCATTTGAGCGCTCCTCTGCTTGCTAGCGCGTCCTTCAGGTCATCATGCAAGCTTTGCGCAATTTGCCTGTCCGACGGGCTAAGGTTCGGGTTCGAGAGGATACTTTCCAGTTGTTTCAGTCTATCCTGACCTTTCTGTATGTGATCACCATCTATTCTTATCTTATCAGCCGTCCCCCCGTCTCCGACCTGGGATCCTGGTCGGTACAACTGGTCTATCGCGTCCCTGAGTTTCGGGTCAGTAGCTTTGCCCAGCAGTTCATTACGTTTCTCGTCCGGCTTCGTGGGAGTGCTCTGGTTTGTTGGCTGTGGCTGCGCCACTACCTTCTCTTCGTCGCTTTCGAGAAGCATGGATGGCCCAGTGTCGTTTGCGATGAACAGGGTGGGAAGGGCGATGAGAACAGGTGCCAGGACCGGCAACAGTGGGAGCACCCACACTGCAGGAAAGGCAGGGACTGAGACGGCGACCCCTACTACGACAGGTGGCTGTCCGACCAAAGGTGCTGGATCATACTCCCCGTACTCGTCGTATTCCACATGCCCCGTCGGGTCCGTGTACCGCAGCGGGTTGTTCAACACATAGGTGTAGGGGTTCAGGCTCTGCGGGTTCGATAGGTTCGGGACGATGGTGTCCGGGCTGATGAACCGCCCGATGGCTGCATCATAGTAGCGGGCGTTGTAGAAGTACAGCCCCGTGCTGTCCAGGCGCTGGCCGGTGAAGGCGCGGTCCGTGCCAAAGGCGCCGCCGGAGGAGCGCGTCCCGCCAAAGGGCGCGTACCGCATGCCGCCGGCGGCGGCCCCCGCGCCGTCGGTGGACACGGACGACCCGCCCAGGTGGTCCTGGTGGATGTAGCGCAGCACGCCGCCCTGGTCCGTGGCCACCAGCCGGTCGCCGAAGTACTAGTGCTTGGTCGCGACGCCCGTGGTGACGTTCTTCTCGTAGTACCGGTTGGGGTAGACGGTGGTCTGCCCCCCTTCCGTCTTCTTCACCCGCACGCCGTCGCCGTCGTAGACAAAGCTCGCCCCTCCGCTGACCCCGCTGAGCCTGTTCTCCATGTTCCACGTGAGGGTCTGCGTACCCCTGGCCGTCATGTTGCCGTTGGTGTCGTAGGTGTAGGCCGTGGCGCCAACCGCCGTGACGGCGTGGGGCTTTGCGCCGTAGGTATACGTGTAGGGCGCGCCGCTCTTGATTGTGCTGGTGATGTTGCCGATGGGGTTGTAGGCGTAGCTCTCCGCGTACGCGCCGGACACGCCCGTGAGGCGGTCCAGGAAGTCATAGGCGAAGGTCTCCGTCTCCGCCGGGACGAGCGCATAGTTCGACCTACTCGTGAGATTGCCGTTGGCGTCCCAGTAGTGCGTGAGGCTTTGCAGGACGGTCGAGCCTTTTTGGGACCTGATCATGAACAGGCGACCATAGCTCGTGGCGAAACCAGGTTGCCATTCGATGCCGTAGTAATCGAAATTGTGAGAGACTCCGTTTGCGTATTCGAGGTTAGTGAGCAGGCCAAGCTGGTTGTAGCCAGCCCAGCTGACCAGGGCCCCGTATACGCTGCTGCTTAGCATCTCGGGCAGGCCGCGCAGGTTGTAGGTCTGCGTGACCATTTCCCCGCCGGGGTAGGTCACCGTGGCAAGGCGATCTCCGCTGTCATACCCATACGCCATTGTGTAGGTCGTGTCGCTGATGGCCCGCTGCTCCTGGCTAAGCCTTCCGCGCGCATCGTACCGCCAGGCCGAGGAGCCGGAGGCGTCGGCCATGCCGGTGCGACGCCCCTTGCCCATGTTCCCGCCCGTCACGTCGTCGTAGGTGTAGGTGGCCAGCGTGGGGCTGATGCTTCCAGCGACGGCGCTATTCGACGCTGTCGTCCCTGCCCCTTCGTCCAGCTTCCAGTGCCCAACGAGACCGCTGGCGACGGTCCCCCCTGCCTTTGCGCTGTTGATCTGGCTGACGCTCAGGGCGCGGTCGTAGAGTCGCACGTCATCAACAATGCCGCCGAAGTTGTAACTGTTGTCCTGGTCTCGCCTGCCGATGTAGAAGTTCCGACCAGTGGTGCTGACCGTCTGCGCCACGGCCACGGAGTTCTCCACAACACCATTAACGTAAAGGTAGTTGGTAGTCCCCTGCCGTACGGCGGCAACGTGGTACCAGGCGTTGTTCTGAATGGAGGTGGTCGAACAGGCGCTATAGCCCGGTTGGTCCGGCTGACTGAATTGGAGGCAAGCCTTCCCGCTGGCCACATAGAGGCCCCAGGTGTCTATGTTGCTTGCAAAGGTGAGCTTGCCCGCAATCGCCTGGAGCCTGGCAGAGTCCCTGGCGTTCACCCATGCCATGATGGTGAAGTCGCCGTCCGGTACTTCCAGGTTTTCAAGCGGAGGCATGCTTACGTAGTCGTCGGTTCCGTCGAAGGAAAGGGCGTCGCCGTACACAGCCTGCGTTCCCGATACGCCAGCGCCCCAGATCGCCCCGGCGATCTGGCCGCTGTTGCCATTGCCCGAGCTGTCGCCAACTGTGGCGCCCGATCCCTCATCAAGTTTCCAATGACCCACGAGACCGCTCGTGACGATCCCCCCTGCCTTCACTGTATTGATTTCGTTGCTGTCCAGCACGCGGTTGTAGATGCGGACGTCGTCTATCGAACCTGGGAAGAACGGTGCGCCACCAATGCTTCTTCCAAGGTAGATGGGCGTGGCAGTCCCAATGCCGTCCGCCCCCTGAGTATACGTGCCAGTCACCTTGAGCACGCCGTCGACGTAGCACTTGAGGTCGTCTGGAGCAAGCGTAAGGGCAATGTGATGCCACTGGCCCACCGTCATAGATACGCCGGTATCAGCTAAGCCGTGCCCTCCGTTTGAGCTGCACCAGATGGTCCCATCCCCTGGATTGTTGATCCAGTAGTCGCCGCTACCGCCGGCGCTTTCTTTGATAAGGATTGTGCCTCCAACGCCGGTCCATTTGACCCAGAAAGCCACGGTAAGCGGACCCGTCAGACGGAGAGTAGGGCTGTCCGGAATCGTCACGTAGTCATCCGTGCCGTCAAAGGAGAGGGAACTTCCGTACACAGTCTGCATTCCCGATACGCCAGGGCCCCAGATCGCCCCGGTGATCTGGCCGCCGTTGCCATTGCCCGAGCTGTCGCCAGCCGTGGCGCCCGATCCCTCATCGAGCTTCCAGTGTCCCACGAGGCCGCTCGTGACGGTCCCCCCTGCCTTCACTGTATTGATTTCGTTGCTGTCCAGCACGCGGTTGAAGATGCGGACGTCGTCTATGGCACCAAGGAAGAAGCTGGCGCCTGGAAGGTCTCGTCCAACGAAGATAGGCGTGGCAGTACCGAAACCGTCTGCCCCCTGCGTATCCGCGTCGGTGGCTTTGAGCACGCCGTCCAGGTAGCATTTGAGGTCGTTTGGAGCAAGGGTGAGCGCAATGTGGTACCACTGGTCCTGCGCCATTGGAACGAGGGAATCAGCCGCGCCGACCCCTCCGTTGGAGTTGCACCGGATGGTCCCTGATCCAGTGCTGATCCAGTAGTCGCCGTTTCCGCTGTCCCTCTCTTTGAGTATGAATATGCCGCCGGCGCCGGTCCGTTTGGCCCACAGGGTCACTGTCAGAGAACCGGCAAGCCGGAGCGTGGGGTGGTCCGGGATTGTCAAATAGTCATTGACGCCGTCAAAGGAAAGGGCGTTGCTGTTCGCTCCCGCCGTCCACTGGGCGCCGCCGCTGAGCGTCCCATCCGTGCCGCCGGCGGTGTACTCCCCCTTCTCAGTCATGCGGCCCAGGGCATCGTAGCTGAACCCCAGCGTTGTGCCCCGGGCATCGGTCTGGGTGAGCAGGTTCCCTGTCGAGTCGTAGGTGTAGGACCAGGCGCCCATGTCCGGGTCGGTCATGGCGGTCTTGCGAGACAGCCAGTCGTAGGACATCGTGGTGGCGTTGCCCGCCGTGTCCTGCACCCGCGTGAGCCTCCCCAGCGCGTCCTGGGTGTAGGTGGTGCTCGCGTAGGGGTCGCCGGTGTCGTACAGCTCCTGTACTTTGTCGAGCTGGCCGCGGGCATCGGAGAAGTAGCTCTTCTTGTGACCCATGGGATTGGTGAGTGTCTCCTTCCACACCAGGAGGGAGTCTGTGGCAGGGGTGTAGGCGTGCATTTCCTGCCCACCGTCAGGGCCGGTGCGCGTGAGGACGCGGTCCAGGGCGTCGTAGGTGGTGACTGTGGCGAGGGTCCCCGCTGGAGGCGTGACGTAGCCTATGCCCCCGCCGGCGACCCGCCAGGGGACATAGGACTTCCAGGCGCGTCCGGTGTTGTCGTAGTGGATGGTGGAGGCGATGAGGTCGTTGGGGCTGACCTCCCGCTGGCGCACCTGCACAATGCGCCCCAGGCCGTCGAAGTACTCCTCAGCCCACAGGTAGTCGGTATCGGCCACCTTGGTCTCGGCCTTGACGCGCTGCTGGCCAGGGGTCCCCCAGCTCAGGTAGCTGTAGCGCTCGGAAGGATAGGTTGTGCTATCACCGGGGCGGACCACCTTCACCGGCCTGCCGAGAGGGTCGTACTCGTAGCTGGTGACCTGCCCGTTCATGTCCGTGTCGGAGGTCTTGCGCCCCAGGCGGCAGTCCCACCCCTGAAGCTGGGTGAATGTCCCTCCCGGCGCAGGCGGATAGGTTACCTGCGAAGGATAGCTGCCGCCACAGGCGTACGTGAAGGACGTGGCGTTGCCGTTGGCGTCGGTCGTGCTGATGCGGTTGCCGCTGGCGTCGTAGGTGTGGGTTGTGGTCACCCAGCTACCGGCGTCCTTGAACGCCTCCTCTTTAGTCAGGTCGCCCTTCACCGGGGGCGTAGACACGCTGGGGGCGGCGTCGTAGTAGAACTGCCGCTTGGCCCGGAGCTGTCCAGCGACCTCGCTCAGCCCGTCGTACGCCTCCTCCTGCGCTATCCTGTCCACGATCCAGGCAGACCCGTTGGGGTAGAAGTAGCGCCGCGTGAGGACCTCATCGCCCGTCGCGGCGGTGTCCCCCTCGAACTTTTCTCGGATGACGTTGTTGTAGTTGTCGTACTCGTAGCGGGTCCAGACCTTCTTGGAACCCACCACCGTACCCTGGTTAAGCAAACGGACGTAGGTGGCCGAACCCGATCCGCTGGGCGGGACGATGACTGCGTAGTTCCAGTCGGAGAAGCGCCTCTGGACCTCCGCGCCTCCGCCGCCGGAGTACCAGACGGTCTGGTACTCGTGTCCCTTGAGGAGGTCGCCGTCACGAGAGGGGATAGCCCCGTCAACCGGGTGAGTGAGGTTGAAGCTGCCTGTGGTGAAGAAGAAGTGTTCGATGGACGAACCGTCGCCCCTTGTCTCCCGCACCTGTCTGAAGCCACGGTACTCTGCATTGAACGCGACCCCGCTTGAGTAGTACTCCGGATTGCCTGTGTAGGCGTACGCGGAGGCGATGGGAACGCCATCCGTGAACTTGGAGGGGGCAGCGATACTCCCGGCGCTTTCGTCAAGCCGCCAGTACCCTACCAAGCCACTGCTGATAGTTCCTCCTGATTTGACGGTGTTGATCTCGCTGGCGCTCAGCACACGGTCAAAGATGCGAACGTCGTCTATGGCGCCCGGGAAGAAAGACAAGCCCGGGATGTTCCTGCCAAAGTAAATTGGAGTGGCGGTGCCGAAGGCGCCCGCCCCCTGTGTGTCAGTATCGGTAGCTCCCACCGGCAAGACGCCATCCACATAGCACTTGAGGTCGTTGGGAGCAAGGGTGAGGGCAATGTGGCGCCACTCATTCACCGGCATCAACATGCCTGTATCAGCCAATCCCTCCCCGCCGTTCGACCTGCATTTGATGGTTCCACCTACTGGCTCCTCAATCCAATAGTCGCCATTTCCACCGGATCTCTCTTTGATTGCAATGATGCCTCCGGCGCCGGTTCGTTTGACCCAAAAAGCCACGGTAAGTGGACCCGTAAGGCGAAGATCGGGGTCGTCCGGAATTGTCATGAGCCCAGCCGTCCCGGAAAGTGCGCTGCCGTATACGCCGCTTGTCCACTGCGCGCCGCCGCTTACTGTGCCGGCAACGTTTGCCACGAGATCAGGACCTACGGTCCGCTGCGTCACCACTTGCCGGGTCCACACGTTGTCCACGGGCGGCGTGGGCATCTGGGTGTACTGGAAGCGGACCGAGCCGCCGTAGCCGTTGTCTACTCTCGTTAGGAAAGGCCAGGTAAGCTGCGCAGGGTTGCCGGGGCTCGAACCCGAGGTCGTGTCGTAAAAATAGACTTGGCGGTCCTGGTAGGCGAACATTGTTGCCGGTAGTGGCGATGACCCATCAGACCCGATCTGGGTAATTGAGACGAGCTTGTGCGTGCCGGCGTAGTAGATACCGCCGTAGTCCGTGGAGTAGTACGAAGGCGTATTCTGATAGGCGAGGTCGTACCTCCGCACGAGCTGCCAGCCGCCACACGTGGGGGATGGATTGGCGCAGTAGTACACAGCCAACTGCGCCAGACTCTCTTTCTCAACAACCAGTGGCTCAGGGTTCCCTGAAGTACCCTGGGGAACATCCGGACGGCCGCCTGCGTTGTTGAACCACACCCGGTATCGCCAGTCCTCCAGGCCAGGGGTATTTCCCCAGTACATGTAGGTTGGTTGGGCGGACCTCACCGCGTCGCCTGAGTCCGAGTAGGTCTTGGCATACTCGACCTTAAGGCTGTTACCGTGTGTGTCCTGGGTGGTGTAGAGGTCGTAGCGATAGATGTAACTCCCACAACCACTCGCGGCCGTGGTGGTGCACAGCCGAGTGGCAGGTGTGCTGCCGAACTCATACAACGTGCCTTCAGTATCCCTGACGCGCCAGCAGTCTTCCGTGCCGCCGTTCAAAGGGCAGCCGAGTCGTTGGACGTAGAGTGGGCTGTATGGGACAGTGCACCGGACCCAAGGCGAGCCGCTTCCGCAGTTCACCAACTCATAGCTTGCCTGGTTCAGCTCCAAATACCACTTCGCGCTCTCTTCGTTGAAGAACACTCTGCTCAGGTGTAGCGTCCAGCCAATGCCCACCCAGGAGCCGGTGTCCCGCTTGTTGTGCATGCCGTCCGGGACTCCGCTGGAGTAGGTCATCTCCAGCTTTGGGGCAAACCCGCCCGGCCCGGGCGGAAGCTCAAAGGGGTAGACGGTGGTGGCTGTGCCGGAGTGCAGGTCCGTCTGGAAATTCATGATGGTGGCGGGCAAGGAGTAGGCCGGGTTGGCCAGGCCGCCGAAGATGCTGAAGTGGTCCGTCTGCGCGGTGAAGGTCTTCTGCACAGCATCGTGTAACGTGGGCAGCGGTACCCACCTGCTGGCGGTTGAGGTAATCCCCGGCGCTTTTTCGTCCAGCCAGAAGAAGCGGAAGGAGGTCAGGTCCAACCCGCGCACGTCTTCATCGGCGTAGGTCAATCGCAGGGTCGCAGGGGCGGCGAACGTGTGCACCGGCGCGTTGCCCCTCCCGGGAGCAACTGCCTCCAGCCGGAACTGCTTGACGATGCGCATGCCTGTGGAGACCGAAAGTGGTAGCGGGGAGTAGTCAATACGCAGAGGCTCGGCGGCGGCGTTCCCAGGCAGGCGTAGCTCCATCTTCCCATCTGAGGACGTGAGCACCAGGTCAGCGCCGGGGGTAAAGGGCACTGTGATAGGGTTGTCTGGCGGAGGGATGGGCTTCGCACCGAATGGGACTGTTGCGCCTGTGCCCGTAATGGCGCCGGCCCGATCAATCACGGAAACCGGAGGCAAGGCGTCGGCCTGGACCGTTGGACTTGTGTCTGTGATCGCACCGTTTCGATGAATTGCAGGGAACGGGGGCTTGGCATTGGCCTGAACCGTTGCGTCGCCCGCGCTCATGGCAGAGGGCAAGATGACCAGGACAGTCCACAGAAGAGCAAGGAAGGCTGCCAAGCGCACCAGTCTCATGAGACTCCGACGGCCCATGTGCATGGTCAACCTCCAAGGGTTCGGTAGGAAGTCATGTCCGGGCAAGTGTCGAATCTGCAAGGGAGAGGTTGCCGACTGTGACAAGACCAACAAGATAATTGCGCAGATAGTAGCGGCTAGCACGAAAAGGCGCAAGATGCAAGAACACCAAGTGCAATATCCTACAAAAAGAGGGTTGATGTACTTGGAGTCCGAAAGCCTAGCTTGCTCGATGTGCTAGTGTCGAAGCACCAAACGTCGAGCAGGTCCATCTCGCACTGCGCCACGGCGACGGGCGCCGGCGCAACAACCCATCCGTTCTACCACCGGCGCGAAAGTACATCGCCGGGAGCTTCAACGCCAGGCCCGCAGAGAGGCGGTGTGGGAGGTCGGGGATGAAGGCTTGCAGAACTCAGAAGCGGTGCGGCCGAGCTAACGACCGGTTACCATGAGCGGCGTCCGCCGCTCATGGTAACCCCCTCACGAGTCAACGGGGCTGCGCGATTCAAGAGGGCGCGCAGTGAACAAAGCCTGCGTTCTTACGAGAGCCTGGGCGCAACCGCTGCCCTGGTCATGCTCTGCGGCACGCCAAGGATGAGGAGCGGCATCAGCAGGAAGAGGACGCCCTCCAGGATGAACGGGATGTGCAGGCCGAAGCTGTGGGCGATGACTCCGCCGAGGAAGGGGCCGAACCCGAACCCAATGGCGTTGGCGCTCTGCACCAGGCCGAAGGCCGCTCCCTGCCGCGTGGACGGCGCAATGGCCCCCACCAGGCCGCTGGCAGCCGTCGCCAGCGCGCCCACGGCGAGGCCGAGCAGGACGCTGATGCCGACGGCGACAGGTATGGAGCCCGCAAACAGCATAGCGAATGCGCCCACCGCTCCGGTGACGCCCGCTGCAACGAAGAGCCACCGCATGCCAAACCGGTTGGAGAGCGGGCCGGCGGCGAAGGCCGCGGCGGTGGTGGCCAGGCCCATCACGGTGAAGACCAGGCCAACGGCTGCAGCGTCGGCGCGGGAAGCGATATCGACGAGGAGCAGGCCGAACACAGGAGCGACAAGGTTCGGGGCCATCTGGGCCAGGGAGACCATCGTGAGCGCCCGGGGAACGCCGGGCGTGCGAGTCAGGCCCTTGATCTCAGAGCCGATGCCCCGGATGCCGTGGGACTCCGTCTTTGGCTTGTGGAACTCCTCCTGGACCATGGTAAGGATGAGCACGCCCCCAAGGCCGATGAGCACCCCCGATGCCAGAAAGACCACGCGGTAGCTTGTCCAGTCAACCAGCATGCCGCCGGCCAGCGGGCCAATCATCATGCCCAGGGAACTGATGCCCTGCAGCATGCCGATGGCGTACACGAGTCGTTGCTTGGGGACGACGGAACCGGAGAGGCCCATCATCGCAGGGAAGACGCCGCTAACGCCGCCCATAATGATGCGGCTGCCGATGAGCTGCGGCACGTTGGCCAGGATGCCCGTGACGCCCATGACGCCGGCAGTGGCGAAGGAGGCGCGCAGCACGTTGCGCTTGTGGCCGAACCAGTCGGACAGCGTGCCCCACATGGGGCTGACCAGGAACATCACGACGCCGTTCACCCCGGCCATGATGCCCGCCCATAGCGCGGCCTGGCGTTCCGAGTAACCGCCCAGCTCCTGGATGAACAGGGGCATGAAGGGGCCGATCAGCCCAAAGCCCAGGGAGGTGAGGAACTGCGCGCCGACGATGAATTTGAGGGAGACTTGCCAGAGGTCGGGTTTGGAACGGCCTGCGATGGCCGCGATCTTTAACATAGAAGGGATCACACATCCTTTGCCAAAAGAGAAGGCCCAAGTCCAAGAGGGCTTGGGCCAAACAGATACGCGCTGTGGAACGTCGGGATTGCCTACCCCTTTATTATACCGCGCCGCCGCAGGATGCAAGTGCAAAAGGCATACGCATTCATTCACGACTGAGGCCGGACGCTACTCTTTCCGCAACGCCGCCCTAGAGGAAGGAGAGCGCCTGTCCTTCCTGCTTGTGAAACTCCGCACGAACTCGAACGCGCTACCGGTGCGCGTCCAGATACGACTGCAGGACCACCGCAGCAGCGGCGGCATCCAACATGCCCGTCTCCCGGGCGGGCATGCGCCGGACCTCCTTCAGCTTCCGCTCCGCCTCGACCGACGAGAAGCGTTCGTCCCACATCTCCAGGGCTATCCCCAACGATTGCTCTTCAATGGCCACTCGAAGGGCGTCGCAGAAGGCCAGCGTCCGCTCCGCCTGTGGGCCAACCGAGCCGTCCAGCGACAACGGCAGCCCTACGAGGATAAGGCCCGCGCCCTGCTCCCGGGCGTGGCGCAGCACGGCGGCGATGTCCGCCGCCAGCGCCTTCCGCCGGATGACGCCCAGCGGCTGCGCGATGAGGCGCGCCTCGCCGCAGGCGGCCAGCCCGATGCGGCGGTCGCCCACGTCCAGGGCCAGGATGGGTGTGGGTTGTGAGGGGGTCATGGGGATCACGTAGGTATTTGTATCCGTAGGGGGCAGACCCGCGTGTCTGCCCCGTCCACCGTGGTGGGCGGACACACTGGTCCGCCCCTACGCTACCGCACGCGGCGGCCGTTGGGGCGCTCCAGGACGGCGGGGTTGATGACGCGGACCGGTTGGCCGTTGAGGAAGGTCTGGATGTTCTCCACCGCGTTAGAGTACATCCCACGGTAGCCCTCCTCAGTCACGTACCCCAGGTGGGGCGTCACCACCGTGTTCTCCAACCGGCG